>WGAQ01000160.1 GCA_015494735.1 Caldifarciminota bacterium
CCCGGATGCCCTCCCACTCCCGAAGGCCTCATAAACGCATTCATGCAACTGGCTGAAATCATCGAGAAGGAATGGAAGCAGAGGATGGGGGTGAAGAAATGAATCTGGAAAAGTTCGGCGTGCAGGTGGATGAGTCCACAGGGACGAAATACCACATCTTCGAGAGGGAGAAGATAAGGGAAATCGCCGCGGAGTTGAAGGAGAATGGCTTCGATTACATATCCTTCATAACCGCCATAGACAGAAAGGAATTCCTGGAGGTGGTTTATCTCTTCCGCAATCTGGACACGGGGGAGGAAATCTTCCTCAAGTCCAGGGTTCCCGCCGAAGACCCCCGCATCCCCTCCATCGCCGATATCTATTATGGTGCCAACTGGCTGGAGAGGGAGGCCTACGACCTTCTGGGGGTGATATTCGAAGGGCATCCCGATTTGCGCAGGATACTTCTGCCACCCGACTACGAGGGCCATCCCCTGCGCAAGGACTTCCCCATGCACATGGAGTACGAGCCCTACAGGAGCGGGGACTGGCTGGTGAACCATCAGAATGTTCCGCCCGCCCGCCGGAAGGAAGAGAAGTAGAGCGAAATCCGGGGAGTCTTCCCCGGTTTATATCATTCCTCCATCCACTATTATGGTCTGTCCGGTTATGTAATTTGCATCTTCGCTGGCCAGGAAGTATATCACTCCCGCCACATCTTTCGGCTTTCCGAATCTCCTGAGAGCAATCTGCTGGAAGTAGTAATCCTTTATGTCCTGGGGGAGGTTGCTGGTCAGGTCCGTTTCTATGAATCCGGGAGCCACGGCAACCACTCTTATATTCCTGCTGCCCAGTTCCTTCGCAAGGGATTTGGTGAATGCTATGATTCCGGCTTTGCTGGCAGCATACGATGCCTGCCCCGCATTACCGATGAGACCCACAACGGAGGATACGTTGATGATTACACCGCTCTTCTGCTTCAGCATGTATCTGGATGCGGCTTTGGAGTAATTGAACACGCTCTTGAGGTTTATATCTATGATTCTGTCCCAGTCCTCTTCCGTCGTCCGCAGGAGGAATTTATCCAGCGTGGTTCCCGCATTGTTCACCAGAACATCTATTCTCCCCATCTCCTTTATGGTGGTATCCACCACCTCCTGGGCCCTTTTGAAATCGGAAACATCTGCAGGGAATATCAGTATATCCACCCCGTATCCGGACAACTCTTCCTTTACCCTGTTGAGGGATTCTTCGCTTCGGGACACGAGGGCCAGATTATAACCGCCCCGGGCGAATCGCTCGGCCGTTGCTCTTCCTATGCCTCTCGAAGCACCGGTAATCAATGCGACTTTCATGCCTTAAGTTTATACTCATGTCTCCCCTTCGCTCCGGGAATTTCATGTTGAATTAAACTTTTCGAGCACGATGGAGAAGGTGTTCGAGCGCACCGTTCAGCCCGTCAAATCCGGAACCCGTCTGGATGTCTATCTGGTGGAGAGCGGAATAGGCCTTTCCAGAAGTCGCGTTTCCGAACTCATAAAAGGGGGAAACGTTACCATAGATGGAAAGGTGGTGAAGAAACCCAGCCACAGGGTGAGGGCGGGGGAGCACATAGTGGTCAGATATGAGATTCCCGAGGAGGCGGAGCTCATACCGCAGGAGGATATCGAGATAGACATCCTCTACGAGGACAGCGAGATAATCGTGATAAACAAACCTCCCGGTCTGGTCGTGCATCCCGCAAAGGGACACTTTACCGGAACGGTGGTCAATGCCCTCCTCAAGAAGATAACCCACATAGGTGGGGAGTCGGACAGGCTCAGGCCCGGAATCGTCCATCGTCTGGATAAGGAGACCAGCGGAGTTATGGTGATTGCGAAGACGGAGAGGGCGGTCAGGAGTCTCTCCAGACAGATAATGGAGAGGAGCATGCGCAGGGAATACAGGGCAATCGTGTGGGGAACCACCATACCGGACAGGGGAACTGTGGATGCTCCCATAGGGCGTCATCCGGTGGACAGGAAGCGCATGGCCGTAACCCCTTTCAACTCCAAACCTGCCATCACGCATTATACCGTGCTCAAAAAGTACAGCCCGGTTGCCACCCTGCTCCAGTTGAAACTGGACACGGGAAGGACCCATCAGATAAGGGTTCACATGGAGTACATAGGACATCCCGTGGTGGGGGACCCCACCTATTCGGGAAGGGACAGCAGGAAGATTTTTCGCGTCGTTCCTTCGGAGTATGCAGACCAGGTATCCGGGATTCTGAAGCTCATAGACAGGCAGGCCCTCCATGCCTTCCGCCTGACTTTCATCCATCCGACGAAGGATGTAGAGGTCCAGTTCGAGGCGCCCCTTCCGGAGGACATGCGGAGGGTGGTGGAGTATCTTGAATCGCTAAAAAGTATATCGAGTTAAATCATTGCTGGAGTTCCACTTCTAATTCCGAATTTTCTGACCAGAAACCCTAAGGAATTCGATTGAAAAAATTTCTTATCCTGAATATAAAGTTTTTGAACAAGTTCCCCATATATGAATGACTATGATGTTGTTTTTAACACACGATGGATGACTGACCGGTTTGAAAACTGGATGCGTTTGCTTTAAACTTATCAAGGTATTCGGAATGGTTTAGTTTAAATCAATGCATTATAAGATTCAATGTATAACATTCGTCCGAAAATATGGGGGTGCCTTCTGGCGCCCCGATTTCACATACCCAGCAGTTCCATGAGGCGCTGTGCATTCCTCGGAGCATTGCCCCCGGGTGTATTGTTGAAGAATACGAGGGTTGTCAGTGGTTTCAGATTCTTTATCCTGCTGGCAATTTCCTTCAGCTCTTCATCCGTGTAGTCGTACAGGTATCGGGTCCTGTAATTTTTCCAGCCCTCCATGTTCCGCCCGTGCAGTCGCACGTAGTTGAAGGAGCCGTAAGTCTTCCACGGTCCCACGAACAGCCCCTCCACCGGTGGCGCATCCACATTGACGATGGTCAGGTTCTCTTTCTCCACCACCAGATTCAGGGTGTTTTCATCCATCCAGGAATCGCTGCGGAACTCTATGGCGATGCTCAGTTCACCCAGTTCGTCCGCCAGTCCGTGTATGTAGTCCACATTCTTCTCGCTCCTGACGAATGTGGCGGGAAACTGGGCGAGGACAGCCAGAAGTCTGTTGCTCTCTATGGCGGGCTCCACAGCGTGTAGAAACTGCTCCACATCCCTCCTGGAATACTTCCTGCTGTGGGTGAAGACCCTGTTGAGTTTTACTGCCATTTTGAGTTTGTTGGTTTTTCTGACCATATCCCGGATGGTCCTTCGGGCCCTGTCCAGATTGTAGAAAGTGAAGTTGAGTTCCACTGCAGGGAAGTGCTCTTCGTAGTATTCTATGAACCTGTAGCGGGGCAGGTCGGGGGGATAGAATACGCCCCTCCATCCCCTATACGAATAGCCGCTGCATCCCACCAGAATCTCCATATTTTACCTCCAGTATTTCCATCAATTTCTTTGCATTGCGGGGACCTTTGCCCCGGTAGTGATTGTTGAAAAAGACCATCTTCTGTGGATTCTCCATCCCCTTTATCCTGCGGGCGATTTCCTGCAATTCTTCTTCCGAATACTCGTAGTCGTATCTCTCCCAGGATTCTCTGTGGTTGTACCACTTCTCCCTGTTCCTTCCGTGGAGCCTGATGTAATCGAACTGGCCAATGCTCTTCCATGGTCCAATGAACAGGCCCGGCAGGTCCGGTGCATCCACATTGACGAGTGAAGTGTCCTCCATTTCCTCTATGGCCCGAAATACCTCATCCCTCTTCCAGTTTACGTTCCTGAATTCTATGGCAACGGGAAGGGGAAGGAAGTCATCCCTCAATTTCCTCACATAGTCCAAATTGCTCCTGCTGAAGTGAAAACTGTAGGGAAACTGTGCGAGGAGGGCTTTCAACCTTCCCCTTTCCACTATGGGTCGAAGACTGGACAGGAATCGACTTCTTTCCTCTTCGGAGTACTCTCTCCTGTGGGTGAAGATGCTGTGCAGTTTGATGCTGAAGAGGAGATGCTCTGTCTTTTCCACCATGCTCCTGAAGGACCTTTCACCCACGAAAGTGTAATAGGTGGCGTTTATCTCCACGATGGGGAAATTCTTCTCGTAGTACTTTATCAGGTCCCTCTTCTTTATGTCCGGAGGATAGAAGACGCCCTTCCAGTCGTCGTATGAGTATCCGCTGCATCCTATGAGAATGTCCATCTATCAAAGTTTAAGGATATCGGCAGAGGTTTTCACCGGACTCCTTTCCATCGCCCTTCGGAGTGCATATTCCACAGAAATCCCATTCCCGCCGATGGACCCATCGAAGGGGAATCGCTCCCTTTGTCCGCGTAGTTCATGCCTATCGTGAGGGAGAGAATTGCATTCGAAAATATGGGATATCTGAATTCGATGTTCACTTCCAGTAAATACCCTATCTTTCCTCCGTTTGCTCCCCACAGGGAGAATGCTCCGGCTCGAAGATTATGGAATAGGGGACCTGTCCTCGCCCACTGAAAACCGATTCCCAGGACTATTCCCGATTCATTCAGCGTATTGCGGGTGCCGTATCCGGCGCTTATGGAGACTGCCCTCATTCCCCGTGCGTCCAGATTGCGGATGAAACCGATATCCACGGATGCAAGGCCCACTCCTGAGAGGTAGTTTGCCCTGAATGTTATGAATCTGTCCGGCCGGGGGGCAGCGCTCACCACTATGGGTACCACCACGAATTCTGTATCCAGGGTATCGCTCTGCGATGCGAATAGTATCGGTGTGATTATCATTGCCATAATGCTTCAATTTTAAATTCCCATCCGCGAAGTGGACCGATTTCCCATTTGCTCGAGGATAAAGGACCCATTGC
>WGAQ01000161.1 GCA_015494735.1 Caldifarciminota bacterium
ACCTCCTGATGAAAAATATGTACGAAAATCTCTCCCGGGGGATGCCGGTGGACATGGCATTGAAGCAGGCTCAGAATTACCTGCTCCGGGAAACGGGACTCTCCTCTCCCATATACTGGGGAGCCTTTACCCTTACGGTATTCGGATTTTAGACCTTCTTCCTTAGGTTCTTGATAGGAGTTTCTATCTCCTTACCGTGCAGGAGCACTATGGCCTTCTTGCCCCTGACCTCCTTTACCTCCACCATCACACCGAAGGGGAGCATATAGTACTTCTCACCCACCCTGACCTCCTCCACCTCCTCCAGTTGAGGAGCAGTCTGCTTGAGGGTTTTCTTCACCTCCTGAACCACTTTTAATTTTTCCTTCGGGGAGGCCTTTCGGATTTCCCTGTACAGGCGGTCCACCTCCTTCCGGGCCTGTTCTATGATGCGCTGGGCCTTCAGCGTGGCGTTATCTATTATCCGCCTCTCCTTCCTCTCCAGCTCCTTCTCCCTCTCTTCCAGCTCCTTCCTCTGCCTCTCCAGAAGAGACAGTTCCATCCTGAGGCGCTCCTTCAGATTCCTCACCTCCCCCTCTATATCCCCGAGATACCTGCGGGCCTTTTCTATTATGTACTCCGGAATTCCCACCCTGCGGGCCGTTAGGAGGGCAAAACTCTCCCCGGATTTCCCCATTACGAGCCTGTATGTGGGGGTGGCGGTATTCACATCGAATTCCATCGAGCCCACCTCTATCTTCCCGTACCTTTCGCACAGCATCTTCAGGGGAGACAGATGGGTGTTGGCGAACACGTACATGCCCCTCTCAACCAGGGTCTCTATGATGGCAAATGCGAGAGCGGAAGCCTCGTAAGGGTCGGTGGAAGATAGCAATTCATCGAAGAAGACGATGTCCCCCTTCTCACCGTTGTCCAGTACCTCCTTCACGCGGTGCAGATAGGAGGTAAAACTGGACATGCCCTCCTGAACATCCTGCTCGTCCTCGAATCCCGCTTCGAACAGTTTCCCGGGAATGAATATGTTCACCTCCGTGGCGATTACGGGAATCTCGCTCATGGCCATCAGGAAGACCAGAGCGATGGTCTTCAGAGCCACCGTCTTCCCTCCCGCATTGGGTCCCGATATGAGGAGCCCTTTCCTTTCCCTCATCTTCAGGGACAGGGGAACCACATTATCCAGACCCTTCACCCGAATAAGGAGGGGATGACGGGCCTCCTCTATATCGATAGAATCCCTGTCATTGAACCGGGGAATCGTGCCCCTGTAGTCCTTCATGAAGTGATACCGGGCCAGAAGGGAATCTATATAGGCTATGGCATCGTACATGGCCAGCATGTAATCGGCATTTCGGGAGAGTTTCTCCACCACTTCCGTCAGGATGCGCTTCACCTCCTCCCTTTCCTCATCCTCCAGTTTGATATACCTGTTCTGAAGGGGGACCACCTCCATGGGCTCCACGAATATGGTCTCCGTGGTCTTGGAATACCCGTGGATTATTCCCTCCATCTGTATATGGGAATAGACTGGAAGGACCATCCTGCCCCCCTTGAGGACCACATTCCTGTCCCTGAGATACCCCTTCCTGTCGTACTTATCCAGAAGTCTGTCGTAGAGTTCCAGGAGTTCCCTGCGGACCTTCCTCCTCTGCTCCCTTATCCGCCTGAGGGTCTCCGAAGCGGTATCCTTCACCTGTCCATTCCTGTCGATTCTCGAGAGGATTTCCCCCTTCATGTATTCCACGAGACGGGGGTCGGGCATCAAATCCTGAAGGGGCGTTCCTATTATCTTCTCATAGACGCGGGCTGACAGCTCGATGAGCTCCACCACCCTGTACAACCGGGATGGCTCCATAAGGGTGCCGGAGCGGATACCCGTGAGGATGCTCTCTATATCCTCCACATCCCAGACATCCAGATTGATTTCCAGTTCCTCTATGATGTAGATGAGGTTCCTCAGGTGCTCGAAGGAGGGATTTTCTTTTGGGGAGAGGCGGGCGATCTTCTCCCTCCCGCCCCTCGTCTTCGCATAGGATTTTACGATGGATTTGACCGATTCGAACTCCTTCAGAATCATCTCAACTCTTCCTGGAGCCTCCTCAGCTTTCGGAGCCACCTTCTGCGGGCAGCAATGCGGGCCTTCTTCCTCCTTTCGGAGGGCTTTTCATACACCATGTGCCTCTTGTAGTCCTGCAGTATCCCGTCCCGCATCACCACCTTCCTGAACCTCTTGAGGAGGCTCTCGAAGGTCTCTCCCTCTCTCAACCTGACTCCGGTCATTAAAAATCACCCCCTTGAAGTTTTTTTTTCTATCCAGGTGGCCATGAGAAGGGACGTCCGGCCAGAATGTGGAAATGGACGTGGAATACGCTCTGGCCCGCCCCTCTCCCCCTGTTGTTCACCACCCTGAAATCTCTGAGGTTCAGCTTTTCGGCCACTTCATTTATGGCATCGATAATATCGGCGGCAATTTCCCTGTCCCTAACCTGAGTTATGTCGTCGAAGTGCTCCTTCGTAATCACCAGCAGGTGCACGGGAGCCTGCGGATTTATATCCTTTATAACGATGCAATGCTCCGTTTCCAGTACCTTTTCGGAGGGAATCTCTCCGCTCACTATCTTACAGAAGACGCAATCCTTCTGCATGGGCTAAAAGTTTAAAGGAATCAATCACCTTACCCCGTACAGCCATCCTCCCGCGCAGGTCAATCTTCCCTCCTCACCATGAACCACCTGTAGAAGGCTTCCCCTCCCACGAAGACGCCCAGGGCGAACAGGACCACAGCAAATATCAATGCGGTGTAATTGACAGCGACTCCCGTGAGCATATTGGTTATCTGTATCGCAAGGGCAGAGAGGGTGATAAGGAGCATGAATATGGCGGGTATCATGGCGGGGAGCGGATTCTTTCCGCTCTTCAGGAGGAATCCGGTTATAACCAGCAGAGCAAGGGCCGACAGGAGTTGATTGGCAGAGCCGAACACCGTCCAGAGTCCCGATGCCTGTCCCCCCGCTATCACCAGAACTGCCGCCCCCACCACGATGGCGGAGGAGAGATACATATTCCTCACCCCGAACAGTTCGGATGTGATGTATCGGGCGATTCTCGTTGCGGAGTCCAGTGTGGTCAGAATGAAGGCATTCAGGACCAGTATGGCGAAGTATCCGCCGTATTTCCCGAGGAATGGAGTTATATTGGAAACACCGTTTCCGAAAGTTCCTATGGGATTCTTCACGTCGAGCCCCGTGGCCAGAGAGCCAACAGCAGCAATCACCAGAAGGGCAAGGAGTCCCTCCATCAGCATCCCACCGTACGCAATCCGGCGGGCGTATCTCTCCGATGGAAGCTGTCGGG
>WGAQ01000162.1 GCA_015494735.1 Caldifarciminota bacterium
CCCCCATGCCTCCCACGATTACCCTTCTATAATTGCCCACCGGAATATCTGGAATTTCCAGACGGGTTGCCTCTTTCAACTGTTCGGGAAGACTCCTGATTATATCCAGCATGGAGAAATTTTACATTTGGTCTCCCTCTCACCTTCGGATATGAAACTGGACATTGTGGAAATGATTGGGGGAAACTCCACACAAACCATTCACCTTCCCGTATCCAGAATTTTTCTCCGGAGCTGTCGTCTCCCCACCCGGACGTCATCGCGAGCCGTAAAATTTTAGGCATGAGGAGGATACTCATAACTTCGATTATTCTGGCAGGACTAATCGCCTGCTCCGACAATGGAAATGCACAGACCACCAGCCAGATGAGTCAGAGCCCCGCTCAGGGCCAGCCCACTGTGGCTGCCAATCAGGTGACGGAGGAGGTGGTGGACGCCAACTACATAAAGGAGAAGGCCGATGCTCCCCACGTGGTCATAATCGACGTGAGGACTCCGGATGAGTACAATGCCGGAACCATTCCCGGAACCGACTACAACATAGACTACAGGCACATCGGACAGATAAAGCAACTGGACATCGACCCGAAGAAGGACACGATAGTGGTCTTCTGCAGGAGCGGAAGGAGGGCCAAGATTGCCTATCACGCCCTCAGGGACATGGGGTACAAGAACGTCAGGCTCTATGCAGGCAGTCTAATCGACTGGACGCAGAAGGGGAATCAACTGGTTCCTCCCGATAAGAAGTAATAGATGGGGCGGAGCCGCCCCTATTCCATCGATATAACCACCTTGCCGAAAACCTGACCGCTTTCCAGTTTCCTGTGGGCCTCCCGGACCCCTTCCTCCGTGAAGGGGAAAACGGAATCCACCACCGGTTTTATCTTTCCCATATCCACGAGGCGCCATATCCTGAACAGGTCTCCCCTCCTGCCCATGGTGGAGCCTATCAGGGACACCTGACGGTAAAAGATATGCCTCAAATCCACCCGCGCATCGTATCCGCTCGTGGCTCCATACATGACGATTCTGCCACCCCACCTGGTGGCCCTAATGAGCTTCTCTATATGCATGCTCCCGGTATGGTCCAGGACTATGTCCACCCTGCCGAATTCCTTCTTTATCACCTCCAGTATGTCCTCCTTCCTCCAGTTGATAACCCTATCTGCCCCCAGATGGAGGGCCTTTTCCACCTTCCAGTCGCTTCCCACCGTGGTTATCACCCTGGCCCCCACCACATTCTTCGCAATCTGAACGGCCAGCGAGCCCACGCCTCCACCGGCCGACATGATGAGAATCGTCTCCGTGGGCTGGAGGTTGCCCTTTCGAATCAGGGCATTGTAGGCGGTGAGAGCAGCGAGGGGAATCGCAGCAGCCTCCACAAATGAAAGGCCCTCCACCTTCCTGAACACGTACTTCCTTTCGATGGCCAGGTATTCCACATATCCCCCATCCACGTGCTCACCCAGTATGCTGTAATGGGGACACAGGTTGTCCTCTCCCAGGGTACACATCTCGCATACACCACACGATTTGGCAGGAGCCAGAACCACCTCATCCCCCGGTTTCAGGTCGCTCACCCCCTCCCCCACCTCTTCCACCACACCGGCGATATCCGAGCCCAGGATGTGGGGGAATTCGTGGGTGTGGCCCACCATCCCCCTGCGGGTCCACAAATCCAGATGATTGAGGGCCACCGCCTTCACCCTGACCAGAACCTCCCCCTTTCCCGGAGAGGGCTTCGGTAAGTCGATTTCCTTCAGAACATCCACATCCCCGTAATCCACCATCGCAATCGCTCTCATGGTGAAATCTTACAGGAAAGGGTCTTTTATTCTGACAACTTCTGCTGTAAAATTGAACTACCATGAAAACGAAGAATTCGTCAGAAGCACTGGTGAAAGAACTGGTGGATAGGGTTTCCCAGCTGGAAGGGATATACGATTTCCTCTCGAAGGAGATTCATGGCATACGGAACGAGATAAACGGAATCTACAGGAGTCTGCACGCCCTGAAATCGGAGCTCGTGACGAGCGACATACAGAACAGGAGCCACATAGTGGAAAAGCTGGAGGAATGGAAAACCGGCATCCTGGGTCACATGGAAGCCATAAAGACCGAACTCATGATATCCGATGAAAGGATTTCCACAGGTCTTTCCAGCGAAATAGCATCCCTCAGGAGGGAGGTGCAGGAACTCGCACAGGAGATAGAGATACTGAGGAAGAAGGTCTCCGAAGAGAGCCGGAAGACCATCATCTGGATGGCCATCATACTGCTAATCGTGGCGCTATTGCAGGGAGGTATGATTTTCATGCTCCTGTGAAGGGAATATCCGTTTAAAATTAGGCCATGCTCCTTTTCCTCATTTCCCATCTGACGATAGGATACAGGAATCCCCTGGTTTACGACCTCCTGTACGGGAAGTACACCATGGATTACAGGTACTGGTACTTCTCCCTCAACTACTCCTCCTATCAGATAAACTCCGCTCCCGTAGCCCTCACCTTCCCCCACGAGGGCATACTTCCCCCCGACGCCGCCCTCCATACGGACCTTCTGATAAAGGACCTGGGAGGAATAACGCGGGCATCCATCGGATACAGGGTGGAGGACATGGCGATAGAATTCACCTACTTCGGCAACGAGGAGCTCTCCCTCGAATCCTTCGACGAATACGGTCCCGGCTCGTGCGACACCCTGGATATGGTCTTCGGGCAGGTGGAAGACACTATATATCCCGGAGAAATCAGGAATCTGGACAGGAGCATCCGTGTAATCTACAACTTGGACTCCCTCTACAGGACCTATTACACATCCTCCAAAAGCAGCGGAGGAATAAGGGCGAGGCCCCTTTCGTTCAAATTCATAAAGGGCGACTGGTTCCTGCACCTTCAATACAGAAAGGTGGAGGGAGGGGGCACCATCAATTACGACACCCGCATGTTCATCCTGACCCCGGCGGTCAGGGTGGAGCCACAGGATGCCGATGTGGTATGGTACGCCCTGATAACGGGAATCCCCGTGGTCCCATCCCCCTTCCTCTTCCAGAGGGAATACTCCATAAACAGCAGGAGCCACTGGGCCATTTCCGCCGGATACAGGAAGGGCAACCTCCTCCTGGAACTGGGCTTCTCCCCATCCCTGAAAGTGGAGGGGACCATAACGGATGTGCTCAAGTATCTGGTATCCCTGGGCGATTCCGCCACATCCACCCGCCTGGACACCGTCGGATGGAACGACCTGTATGCCTACACAAACGACAACGGAGAACTCCAGATTGAGGGAACGGGGGTCATCTACGTGGATTACGCGTACAGGGATACCACCATCGATACCACCGTGGCATTCTCCTACGAGATTCCCGCCAGTCCCATAGTCAAACTCATATACCGGAGGGAATTCGGGAAGGCAGATGGAACCATTTTCTTCACCTACAACGCTCTGAACAATCTGGCCGCGGGCTTCTCCATCGAGTATCCCCTGGTGCCCCGATTCGCCCTGAGCACCAGCTGGGTTTACTCCAGAAACACCTGGTTCCAGTATGGCTCGGCAGGTCTGAATGCCATCATTTACTCGGGGAAGATGAGGCTCACCTTCGGCCTCGCCACCAACCTGACGGGAGACATATACAGGGCGGTGCAGGACATAATGGGGGCCCGCATGAGCATGGAGGGAAGCATAAAACCCCACTTCTCCATCAACTTCTCCATGGTCTATCAGGACTGAGAGAGGGCCTCCAGGAATATGGCCTCCAGTTGCCTGCGGACTCTATCGGGATTGAAGTGCTCGAGAGCGTATTCCCGCGCCCTTCTGCCCATCTCCCTCCTCAGAGTTTCATCCTCTATGAGGCGGCACAGCCACTCCTTAAGGGATTTCCTGTCTCCCGGCTCTATCAGGATGCCCGTCCTCCCGTGCTCTATTATATCCACCATGGCCCCCACGCGGGTGGTTATGACAGCGCAGGCGCTCACCATCCCCTCCAGAACAGCCATGGAGAAACCCTCGGAATAACTCGGCAGGACGAATATGGAGCACTCTTCGTAGAGGCGCAGCTTCTCCCTTCCGTATGCAGATTCCACATATCGGACCCTGTCATCCTTCAGACGTACGAAGGGCTTCCACGGAATGGGCTCGCCGGTCCTCTGGTTGTAGAATATGTTCCTTTCCCCCCTGATGGGAGTGCCCAGGAAGATGAATTCCACATCCATCCCTGCATCCAGGATTTCACGGGCCACATCCACCAGGTCGTGATACCCCTTGGCAACGGAAAACAGGCCCACGAAGAGCACTCTGACTCTATCCCTCCTGAACTCCATCCGCTCGAAGTCGGGGTGATAGGGGTTGGGGAGAATCCTCAGGTTCTCGCGGGGAACGATGCCATCGAATTGCTTCATGAGGGATGGGGACTGGACGATTACGGCGGATGCCCTGTTCAGAGCCTCCCGGACCAGTTTCCTGAATGTCCCATCCAGGCTCCGGTAGAAGAAGTGGAAGTGGCCACCCCTCATGTGCAGCACCGTTCTCTTTCCGAGAACGCGGGCGGGATACAGTATGGAAAGGTCCCGAATCCACCCCATCCGGGTGGCGGTTATGGGCAGGTATATCCCATCGTGCCCGCCGGATAGCAGTTTCAGGAGGTACCTGGAGTAAATCCATCCATATCGGGCCATGGCTCCGGCAGTCAGAAAGCCCCTGTCCGCCTTTCCCTTCTTGACGCTTATGTTCAGCACCTCCACATCCACCCTGTCGAAGGGACGGGAAAAGAGGATTTCGCTGGAAATCTCCGGTCCCGAATAGGGGGGCGGAAGCGGGGCCAGGGCCAGCAGTCTCTTCAACCCCACAATTTTAACTCAACCGACCCGAATCCCCGGTTCAGCATGGATTTAAGGGCATCTTCCCCTCGTCTGTAAAATTTTAGGCCCATGAAAGAAGGAATCTGGTTTATAGAGAAGCACACGGACGACCTCATATTCCACTATCGGGTGGAGCGTATCATATACCATGGACGAACCAAGTTCCAGAAGGTGGACATAGTGGACCTCAAGGTCCTGGGAAAGACCCTGTTTCTGGACAACAAGATTCAATCATCCCAGATAGACGAGCACATTTACCATGAGATGCTGGTCCACCCGGCCATGTTCACCCACCCCTCTCCGGAAAGGGTCCTGATTCTCGGAGGGGGAGAGGGGGCGACCCTGAGGGAAGTCCTGAAGCACGGCAGCGTAAAAGAGGCCATAATGGTGGATATAGACGAGGAACTCGTCAATATTTGCCGCCAGCACATGAAGGAATGGCACGATGGAGCATTCGACAACCCCCGCTCCCGCCTCATATTCACGGATGCGAGGGAATTCGTGGAGAACAACTTCGAGCCCTATGACATCATCATATCCGATTTGACCGAGCCCATAGAGGAGGGGCCCTCCATCAAGCTCTTCACCAAGGAATTCTACACCACCATATTCAACAGGTTGAAGGACGAGGGCATATTCGTGGCACAGGCCGGAAGCGCGGACCCCGTATATCCCGATTTCCTCGCCAGTCTCTACAGGACCCTTAAGGCGGTGTTTCCCATAGTGCACGTTTACTGGACCTTCGTCTTCTCCTTCCAGCTCCCCTGGGCCTTCATCATAGCCAGCAAAAAACTCAATCCCAGGGCAATCGATGAGGAGTCCGTACTCCGGAGGATGAAGGAAATCGGCCTCAACAAGTTCTCCTACTACTATCCGGAGATGCACATGGCTTCCTTCGTCGTCCCCACGTATGTGAAAGAAGCCCTCGAAACGAAAGGAGATATAATCAAAGATGACGCACCCTTTATTTGGAAGGCTTGAGCACCTTTACATCTGCGCCGGAGTGGGTCGGGGCGAAACCCTCCTGACCGCCTTCGACCAGGCTCTTCGCAACGCAGGAGTGGGGGATTACAATCTCCTGAAGGTGTCCAGCATAGTCCCGCCGGGAGCCAGGGTGAGCCAGACCATAGAAGTTCCCAAGGGTTCCCTCCTTCCCATAGCCTACGGCTCCATCAGTTCCACGGATAGGGGAGAAGTGATTTCCGCAGCAGTATCCGTTGCCCTCCCCGCTGATGAGACCCAGGTGGGTGTCATAATGGAATTCTCCGGATACACCTCCGAGGAAAGGGCAAGGGAAATCGTGAAGAAGATGGCCCAGGAAGCCATGAAGTACAGGGGAATCGCCGTAAGGGAGATAATCGTGAAATCGGCAAGTGCCCGCATAGAGGGACCCACCAGCGTTTTCGCCGGAGTGGCCCTATGGTAGACCGGCAGAAGGAAGAGTACAGGGAGTACCATTCGCCCCACTCGGGCATCTTTCTGAAGAAGGACAGGATTCTGTTCAGGGAGCAGAGTCAGTATCAGGAGATAGAAATCTTCGAGAACGGTTTCTTCGGAAGGGTCCTGACCCTGGATGGACTGGTTATGACGACGGAGAGAGACGAGTTCATATACCACGAGATGCTCGTCCACCCCGCAATGGTATCCCATCCCGCTCCGGAGAGAATCCTCATAGTGGGGGGAGGGGATGGAGGAACTGCAAGGGAGGTGCTGAAGTATCCGGTGAAGGAGGTCCACCTGGTGGAGATAGATGGAATGGTGATAGAGGCCTCCCGCAGATACCTCCCCACCATATCATCGGCGCTGGATGATGAAAGGCTCCGCATACACGTGGAGGATGCCACCATCTGGATAGAGGACCACAGGGATGAATTCGATGTGGTGATAGTGGATTCCACGGACCCCATAGGACCGGCCGAGGGTCTGATAGGGGAAGCCTTCTTCGAAAACGTCTTTCGGGCCTTAAGGAAGGATGGGATAATGGTGATACAGTCCGAATCCCCCCACTACCACCTGGACACCATCCGCACGATTGCAAAGAGACTCTTCAGAATCTTCCCCGTACTGCACATGTACACCGCCCCCATCCCCACGTATCCGGGCGGATACTGGGCCTTCTCGATGGTCACGAAAGGGCTCAGGATAGAAGAAAGGCAGGAGATTCCCGGAGGCCTGAAGTACTTCAACAGGAGCATCTACAGGGGAGCATTCGCCCTGCCCCAGTTCCTGAAGGAGAAGGTGAAGGGAATGGTACAGGAGCCCTTTTAACGCAGCCATCCCCCCATAGAAAGGAAGTGCTCCATAACCCTGACCCCGAACCGAAGGGCATCGACGGGAATCCTCTCGTTCTCCGCATGTATGTGCTCCCTGAAGGGGAAATCGGGAGGCAACTTCATCGGAGCAAACCCATACGTCTGTATTCCCAGTTTCTTGAAGAATCTTCCATCCGTAACCCCGGTAAGGAGCATGGGTATGACCCTGCCTTCCTCATCCTCCCTCTTTATGGCCTCCTCCACCGCATCCATGAGGCCCCAGTCCACATCATCTGGATAGGGGTCGTGCCTCAGGACCTCGGCCTCGAAGGGGACCCCCGTTATACTCCTGAGCTCCTGAATGAACTGCTGAGGGGTGAATCCGGGCAGGAGCCTTCCATCCACCTCCAGTTCCACGCTGGATGGTATCACATTCACCTTGGAGCCTCCCCTGACCATGGTGGGACTGGCCGTGTTGTGGAAGATGGCCCTGAAGGCATCCATATTCTCCCCCAGGAGGGATAGAATCCTGTCCGTGAGAGATGGAATCAGGACCACTCTCATCACCACCGAAGCGGGAAAGGGAAGGGCATCCGCCATCCTCAGGAACATCTCCCTCACCACGGGGGTTATGTGAACAGGTGTATATCGCTCATGCATGGCCACTATGGCCCTTCCCAGTTTCTCCATCGCCGTATCCCTGTGCATCAGAGAGCCGTGTCCCCCCTTCCCCCTGAAGGTGAGTTTAAGCCAGCAAATCTGCTTCTCCGCCACCATTACGGGGTACAGACGCCTCCCCATCACCTCCAAACTGAAACCGCCGAACTCCCCCACCGCATACCTGACCCCCTCGAACAGGTCCGGATGATTCTCCACCATGTACCGGGCCCCATAATCCCCTCCCCCCTCCTCATCGCTGAGGGCCAGAAATAAAACATCACCGGCCAGATTCCCCTTCCTGTACGCCTCCATCAGGGAAGTGATATAGATGGCGAGGGGTCCCTTCATGTCCAGAGCCCCCCTGCCCCACACGTATCCATCCTTCACCGCTCCGGAGAAGGGGTCCACATCCCAGCTCTGCCCCTCTACGGGCACCACGTCCACGTGTCCGTACACCAGCAGGGGGTTCCCCTTCCTCCTCCCCGGAATGCGAATCAGGAGATTGGGCCTTTCTCCATCGAGGGCGTATATCTCACCGGGAAGGCCCTCCTTCTCGAATAGCCCCTTTATCCAGAGGATGGCTTCCTTCTCGTTTCCGGGTGGATTCACCGTCCGGAACCTTATGAGATTTTGCAATACATCGACCACATCCACGTTTCAAAGTATAAAGGTCCGCGGCAAACCCCCGGCAGTGAAATTTATGCAAAATTATGGCAAAACCATCGGTGCATCGCATAAATATCTGACAATCATGGATATACATTGAGGCCTGGGAACCCTATGTGGGGCAGAATTCGTCGGGAGGTGAAGTTATGATGTGGGCGATAATCATGCAGGTGGCCCTGATGGGCCAGAAACATGGTGCTCCAGCACATTTGAAGACGGAGCAATGGTACTACCCCGTCGAGCGAATAACCATGAGGGAAAGCCGGATGAACATGGCATCCTCCGGCGGAAAAGTGTTCGGGAGCCCCGCCCTCTTCGAGGGGAGTTGCCCGGAAGAAGCAGGTGCCCTGAAGAAGCAGAACTGCACCATATACTACCTCAGTTCCCTCAGCGGAGTGAAGAAGGGTATCCTCAGATTCGCAATAAGAGGGGAAGGTAAATTCCGCATCTCCGTTTACTCGGCAGCGGGAGCGATATCCAGGGAAGTCGAACTGAATGGCGGACTGGATACCCTCGAAATAGACATATCCAGGTCCATAGCCATAACCCAGCACGGTGGAAGCGACCCTCTGAGAATCGTCTTCACCCCGCTCACCCCCTCCTTCAGCATCGAAGTGAGCAATTTCGTCCTGAAACAGGAGGAGTGATATGACCCTGCTGTTCCTCCTGATGGACCCTCCCTTCAATCCGGAGATAGACCTCTCCGCAAGGGATGTGAGTTCCTGCACGATAGATGAGGAAGTGACCATGGCCAAGGAGGGGAATACAATACTGGTGTCCTTCATCTCGGAGGAGTACGGAGCCAACGTGCTTATGATGAGTTTCGATGGGGGGAGCACCTGGAGCTCCATAGGATACGGCCCGTCCTATTCTGGATGCTGGGTAGGAGACCCATCCGTTGCGATACAGCCGGACAATCCCAATAAAATCTACTTCGCGGGTATCGAGTACTGTCAGGGAAGCGGTGGTTCCGATGATGTGAGGGGGGAGGTGTGGTTCTGCACGTGCAGTGCCGGTTCCGGATGCTCCAGCACTTCCAACTGGTCGTGCACATACGTGGGACAGAACGATTACTGGGCCTACTTCAAGGACAAGGAATGGCTCCTGGCCCTCGGGGGAAGCACCGTACTGGTCAACTTCACCAGCAACATGTACGGGGACAACAATCTGTTCGTTTACAAAACGACCGATGATGGGGCCACATGGACCGGCATAGGCTACATGGATATCCCCTCGACAGTTGGATACTGGGCGAAGGACGGTGGTACGATTTACATGTCCTTCAACGACTTCAGCAACATATCCTCCGGGGAGATAGGGATGGGATTCATCTATTCCACGGACGGGGGAAATACCTTCTCCTTTGGAGGAGAGGTCACCTTTTCCATAGCAGGCAGCCAGACCACTGCGTGCCCCCACGACGCCCGCCCCGCCAAGATACACGACCACATAACCGCTTCCAATGGAAAGGTGGCTCTGGCCTTCACGGACGACTACTGTCTGGTGAACGTGGCCACGTGGCAGGGGACCACCCCCATCGGGGTCCAGCAGGTTTCTCCGGATATGGGAGGAACGGAGCAGATTCTCCCCATGCTGGCCTCCTACGGGGATTACCTGTACCTTATGTATCAGGGAAGGATTGGGGATTACGGATACTGTGGCTCCAGCCCTGTTGGGGAGTGGGCAACCGGATGGCTCCTCTCTCCCGACTGGGGCAACACGTGGTCGGAGCCGTACAGGGTCAGCAGCCGGGATTATGGTTTCAGGGAGGACCCCTCAGGACACGATTACCTGGGATGGGTGATAGATGATGGGATACTGTATGCGGCATGGGGGAACGACTTCTACGATGAGGATGGGGGACACGTCCTCCTGGCATATTCCAGCCCCGTGGAACTGGCGGAATTCTCACAGGGCAGAATACCATTTGCGGTCTTCATGACTCCGGGGGGCATAATCCTGAACAGTAGACAGGGGGTGGATATCTTTACATCATCGGGCAAACTCGTGAAGAGCATTCCCGGAGGCAACTCATTCGTGCCCCTCAGGTCCGGCATCTATATTCTGCGCAGCGGAGAGTATTCGAAGAAAGTACTCGTCAGATGAGGGGGCCTCCCCTCCCCCTTAAAATTTCTCCAGTTTATGAAGGTGTCCGTCATAGCCCCCGCATACAACGAGGAGCCCAACATAAAGCCCCTCATAGAAACATTCGTGGAATTTACCCGGAAGAATGGCCTGAGCGACTGGGAACTGGTCATCGTGGACGACGGCTCCAGGGATGGAACCTACAGAGAAGCAGTAGAGCACTCCAGGGGACTGGACAACGTGAAGGTGGTGAAACTCGCCGTCAACAGGGGGAAGACGGATGCCATAAAGGAGGGCTTCAGAGCATCATCCGGAAAGTACATCATCATATTCGACGCCGATATGCAGTTCTCATTCGAGGACGTGAAGCGCATCGTGGACAAACTGGACGAGGGATGGGACCTGGTGGCGGGCTACAAGGTGGGAAAGTACGAAAAGAAATTCGTTTCCTCCATATACAACTTCCTCTCCCGCCTCTTCTTCGGAGTCAGGGTGAGGGATATGAATGCCCTGAAGGGGATGAGGAGGGAAGTGCTGGAGGTGATTCCCCTGCGGAAGGAGTGGCACAGATACATAATACCCATAGCCCATCACTACGGATTCACCATTACCGAGATTCCCGTAAAACTCTATCCCCGCAGGGCCGGAGAGAGCAAGTACAGGGGGAAACTGCGCATCCTCATAGGATTTATGGACCTGCTCGCCGTGCGATTCCTCCTTACATTCATGGAAAAGCCCCTACTCCTCTTCGGGACGCTGGGATTCGTGTCCCTCTTCCTGGGATTCCTGGTGGGGACGGTGGCCCTCATCTTGAGATTCGTCTTCGACCTGGGCTACAGGCCCCTCATATACCTTACAATGCTCTTCCTCCTGGGAGGGCTGCTCCTCCTGTCAATGGGCTTTCTGGGCGAAATGATTTCCTATACCAACGACAGATGCAGGGATTACTGCAGGAAGTGAATCAGTACTCTATCCGGAACCACATGGGTATCCCGATTACCAGGAAGAAGAGGTTGGGTATCCAGGCCGCCAGCACGGGGTCTATCTTGCCGACGGAGCCCAGGGTTTTGAAAGCCTCGGAAAGACCCCAGTAGATGAAGACCAGCATGACGCTTATGCCGAATCCCCACGCCTTTCCCCTCTTCTTCATGGCGGCGGCTATGGGGACCGCGAATATGACGATTATCAGGTTCATGAAGGGAAAGGAATACCTGCTGTAGAGTTCGGTCAACTCCGCATAGACCTCGAAACCGCTCCTGCCAAGGGTCTCTATCCTCCTGCGCAACTCGTCCACATTCATCTGGAATAAGTCCTTTTCATCCCTCAGGAAATCGAAGGGACTCTGGGTAATCTCCTGAAAGACCCTCCTGTCGAAGTAGGCATACCTGACGGTATCCCCCGCAAACTCCCTGACGGAAGCCCTGTGCAGAATCCATTCCCCCTTCAGGGTATCGTACGTCCCGTATACGGCATCCACCCTCTTGCGAATCCTCCCCTCCTTCTCCAGTTCCACCATCACTATGGCATCCGCCCTGTTGGACAGGGCGCTTATACTCCGGAAGTAATAGACCCTGTTTTCGCTTATGAAGGTCAGGTCGTTGGCGAATGTACGGCTTCTGGGCATCCTCTTCCCCTCTATCTCCACAGCCATGACCGTCTCTGCCCTCTTCATCCATGTGCCCACGATATACATGTTGAGATACATGGACAGGGCGGTGAAGAGGGAGGAGATTATGAATATGCTCACCACGAATCTCTTCATGCTGATACCCGAAGCCTTCACAGCCATGATTTCGAAGGTGGCGGAGAGTTCCCCTATGGAGAAGAAGGTGGCCAGGAGAAGGGACACGGGTATCATGAGGACGGCGATATAGGGCACCTGATACATGTAATATCGGGCTATGGCTCCCACCTTGAATCCGTGAGAGATGAACTTATCGATGTTCTCGAAGAAGTTCACTATGATGAAGAGGGCTATAACCCCTATCAGGATTATGAGGGCCAGGCGGAGAAATAGATTCCCCAGATACCTGTCCAGTTTCTTCGGAAAGGGAAGGCTCATGACCCGGAATCCTCCAGAAGCATATCTCCCACCCGGTAAACATCCCCCGCACCCAGCGTTATGATGAGCGTATCTTCGGAGAGAAAATCACCGAGCAGCCGGACAGCCTCCTCCTTATCCGAAACCAGATAGACCGATTCCTTCCCCATCTCCCTGAGGCGATTGTATATCAACTCGGAGGAAACGCCCCTTATCTCCTTCTCCCCCGCCGGGTATATGGGCAGGAGTATGACCACATCCGCGGATGCCAGAACGGATGCAAACTGTTTCCAGAGGAACTTGGTGCGGGTGTACCTGTGGGGCTGGAATACCACCACTATCTTTCCCCTGTGATAGGTGCGGGCTGTCATGAGGACCTTCTCGATTTCGGTGGGATGATGTCCGTAATCGTCCACCACCATGGCTCCACCGGCCTTTCCCTTGATTTCGAACCTGCGCCTGACGCCGGTGAACTCCTCCAGATTCCCCATCGCCTCCTTCACATCGATGCCCAGTTCGTAGGCCACGGCAAGGGCCGCAAGGGAATTGCTCACGTTATGGCTTCCGGGGACATTCAGTTTCACCCTGCCCATGAATTTCCCCTCCACGTACAGGTCGTATGAGGAAGACAGACCCGAGAACTCTATATTCCTGGCGCTCAGCTGGGCATCCTCCAGGAGGGAATAGGTGATGTACCTCTTTTCTATAAATGGGATAATGTCCCTGGTATTCCTGTCATCCACGTTGACTATGACGCTCCCATAGAAGGGGACGCTGTTGGCGAAGTCCAGAAAAGCCTTCTTTATCTCTATCAGATTCCTGTATGTATCCAGGTGCTCCGCATCGATATTGGTTATCACAGCGATGGAGGGATAGAGCTTCAGGAAGGAGCGGTCCGATTCATCCGCCTCTGCCACGAGAAAATCGCTGCTCCCTATTCGGGCACCGCTCTCTATCCCCTTCAGTATCCCCCCCACCACGATGGTGGGGTCCAGGGAGCGCAGGGCGTATCCCGTCATGGATGTGGTGGTGGTCTTTCCGTGGGAGCCGGAGACGGCAATGGAGAACTTCACCCTCATTATCTCGGCGAGCATTTCCGCCCTGGGTATTATGGGAATTCCCAATTCCTGAGCCCTGATGATTTCGGGATTGTCGAAACCTATGGCAGATGAATACACCACTATATCCTTCCCCTCCACATTCTCCGGGCGGTGCTCGTACGCAATCTCGATACCCATCCCCTCCAGACGGCGGGTGGTTTTGCTCCTCTTTATATCCGAACCGGAAATCTCAAATCCCATATTGTGGAGAAGCTCGGCAATTCCGGACATCCCCGAACCACCGATACCTATGAAATGCAATTTCCTGAAGCGGGTCTTGGACAGGAGCACGGGAAAAGTTTAAGGGGAAATCGTTTTGCAGTTTCGATTTTCAAACGAAAAACCGGGCATGGGCGGTAAGGATTACGGAAGGAACCCTGGAAATGGAATGCCGCTACAGAGCATACGGTACTGAATAGCGATGGATACAGGAAGATTATGGGCTTTAACATCCCAGGTCGGAAAATGCATCGCTGCTTACTTGAATCCCGGACCTGTTCAGCATTAAGATTTTGCTATGGGTGAATACAGAATAGAAAGAGATTCTCTGGGAGAGGTTAAGGTCCCGAAGGATGCATACTGGGGTGCGCAGACCCAGAGGGCTATTGAGAACTTCCCCATCAGTGGAATTCGGTTCCCAAGACCGTTCATAAAGGCCCTTGGACTCATCAAGTATGCGGCTGCAAAGGTGAATAAGGAACTGGGATATCTGGACCCGAAACTGGCAGATGTGATAATGCAGGCGGCGAAGGAGGTGGCGGATGGCAAATTCGATGACCAGTTCCCCATAGACATATTCCAGACGGGCTCCGGAACCTCCACCAACATGAATGCCAACGAGGTAATCGCAACCAGAGCCAACGAAATCCTCACGGGAGACAAGCATACGAAGAATCCCGTCCATCCCAACGACCATGTGAACATGGGGCAGTCCTCCAACGATGTTATTCCCACGGCGATACACGTATCCGCATACTCGGAAACGGCGGAGAAGCTGATTCCCGCCCTGGAGCACCTCCATAATGTGATTCTGGAGAAGGCAAAGCAGTACCAGGACCTGGTGAAGACCGGAAGGACCCACCTGATGGATGCCATGCCCCTGACCCTGTATCAGGAGATGTCCGGATGGGCGAGGCAGATAGAACTGGGCATACAGAGGATAAAGGACACCCTTCCCAGAGTGGCGGAACTTGCCATAGGAGGAACAGCAGTGGGAACGGGGATAAACACCCATCCGGAGTTCGGGAAGCGCGTGGCAGAGGAACTCTCCCGGCTAACAGGCCATCCTTTCGTCGAGGCGAAGAACCACTTCGAAGCCCAGAGCGCACAGGACGCCATAGTGGAACTCTCCGGAGCGTTGAAGACGGTGGCGGCGAGCCTGATGAAGATAGCCAACGACCTGCGGTGGATGAACAGCGGACCAATAGCGGGACTTGCGGAAATACAGCTCCCCGCTCTGCAACCCGGCTCATCCATCATGCCCGGCAAAATCAACCCCGTCATATCGGAAGCAGTAAGGATGGTGGCGGCACAGGTATTCGGAAACGATGCCACGATTACGTGGGGAGGGGCGCTGGGCGACTTCCAGCTCAACGTTATGCTCCCCGTCATAGCCCACAACATCCTCCAGTCTATAGAGATTCTGGCAAATGCATCCAGGGTGCTGGCGGATAAAGCCATTTCCGGATTCAAAGTGAACAGGGAGAGGGTGGAGCATCTGGTAGGAAGAAATCCCATACTGGCAACAGTCCTCAATCCCATAATCGGATACGATAGGGCGGCGGAAGTGGTGAAGAAAGCCCTTGCAGAGGGAAGGACAGTAAAAGAGGTGGTGGTGGAACTGGGCTACCTGACCCCCGAGGAGGCGGAGAAATATCTGGACCCCATTCTGATGACCACTCCCGGAAGGGTAACGGACAAAATCAAATAGGCTGGGGGGAATTCCCCCCATTCATCGAATCGATATTATCTTTCGGTTGAACGTGTATCCACCCACATGAATATTCAGAAAATAGATACCGGGAGCAAGAGAAAAATCCTTCTGGAAAGCCACATTCACAATGCCCCTGTAGTATTCGACTCTCCTTCCATTTGCATCGAATATCTCCAGGGATAGATTCTCCGTACCCTTTATCTGGAGCGAAATCCTGATTCCACCGTTTATATCGTTCAGGAGAATCACAGGTTTCTGCATACTTTCATCGCGGGAAATGGATTGATTCACTATCCAGAAGGAGAGGGTATCGGACGAGGAGACATTACCCATGCTATCCTCAGCAGTGACAAAGTACATCATCCTGACGCTATCGGATGGGGCGGACTGCTGTGGAATGGTCCCCATATACCAGTTTCCGGAAACATGGGACATTGTATCCACGAAGAAGGCGGGCTGGGTGGATCTCTTCCAGTGCAGCAGCGCTGTCTCCACACCTGTCCTGTTGTCCATTATCCATGCCCATACCTCATATGGACCGAATGTTCCATCTGCATCCCTGGGCAGCTGGGTCAGACTGTCGATAACCGGAGGAATCATATCCGTAATTCCATAGATCTTCAATATCCATGCATCGTAATCGGAATTGCTCTGAAGACCGGCTGAAACATAGTTTCCATTTCCATCGACCATAACGGTGAAATTGTCTTCGTATATCCCATTACCCTCGATGTACTTATGGGTCCACATAGTGTCCCCCGTGGATGCCTCCACCTTCATCACCACCGCATCACCTCCAGAATTGCCGACCACCACATAATAACCGGATGTGTCCAGTGCAACGGAATAGGCATAATCCTCACCACCCGCATCGTAGAACTTCTGCCATATCAAACTGCCGGAAGGGCTGAGCTTCACAATCCAGAAATCATTGTCGGGAGTATAACTATTGGAATATCCAACGACCACATAGTTTCCATCTCCATCCACCAGAACATCGTAAAAGGCATCGTAATTGGCACTTCCACCCATCTTCTTGGACCACAGGGTATCTCCAGATGAAGAATCTATCTTCAGAATCCAGCCATCCAGATTGCTCCCATTATCCCATCTGCCCACCACGATGTAATTCCCGGAACTATCGACAGAAACTGCATGGCCATAATCATAGCCGGAGCCCCCATAGGCACTACTCCACACCATGCTTCCATCGAAAGAATTCACCTTCACAATCCAGATATCGTTATTACCGGCACCATAGGACCTGGTTCTGCCCACAAGGACCACATCACCATTTCCATCCACAGCAACATCGTAAGCCCTATCCACATCGGAGCCCCCGTAAGCATATCCCGCAAGGCTATCCCCATTGCTGTCCAGTTTCAGAAGCCAGAAATCGTAATCGCCTCCAACATCATACGAGCGGGTAGAACCTGCAACCCAGTAGATTCCGCCCGGTCCCCTGGTTATTGCTCTGAAGTCATCGTAATAGTTGTACAATCCAAACTCCCTTACCCATATGGTGTCCCCCGTCTCACCATCCACCTTCATAACGAATCCGCTCTCGTAAAAGGGTTCATAGACTCCGGCAAACACGTAATCAGAGCCATCCACCACTCCCGCGCGTATCAGGTCATCGCCCTCCAGATTATATGTTCTTTCCCATATAATGTCCCACGATTCCTGCGCATACACGGGGAGCACGGACAACATGGATATCAACAACCAGCGATTCATACCATCCTCCTTATCGAATTGAACCTGCGCATAGCAGAATTTTACACTATCACTTTACATCACGGAATAATACGCTTTAATATGCTGATTTTACGATTTATTTCTGTTTATCATTGCTATAAGAACATTGAAAAGGGCGAGGACGATTATACCCGAAAGCCCCGTAATCCCGGCCACAAGGTCATTACCACCCGCGATATACAAAAGGGCGAATCCACCAACGGCATTTATGGTCCCATGAGTAATCGAGGGTGCGATTACGGATTCGGCTTTCTCCCTTATGAAGAAGAGAATCGGGCTCAGGAGCATGGTAAAGAGCGTCATCATGAAAACCCCGATGACGGGATGCTCAGGATAGTTGAGACCCTTCAGAACCAGGGGAGCATGCCATATACCCCAGACGATTCCCACCAGATAGGACATCTTCCAGAATCCCAGTTTTCTGAGCTCCATATAGAGGAATCCCCTCCACCCGGATTCCTCCCCGAAGGCGAACAGGGCATTGAATGTGGCTCCCACCACCATGGCAAGGAGGAAATAAACTATGGCGACGGGGCCCATCATAAACTGCAGACTGGTTCGGGCCTTTTCCACCTCATCGGGAGAAGCATATTGCGAAAGTTTATCCATAAATCCCGACATGTCTGGGGATAAGTCCACACCGGGGATAATGAGGCTCATCACAAGAGTGGCAGATACGAAGAGGGCCGGGAATAACCAGCCGGCGAGCCACCACACATTCACATTCCACCTGAATCCGATATCCCTCCACGAAAAATCCCCGTACCTCACCATGAGAACGACCGTCGATACGAGAGGCCCGAACATGTAAATGGGAGCGATAATCGTCATCAGGCCTTCCGCATCGAAAAGATAAAGGGGAAGGGCCACCAGCCAGCTGAAACCGAAAGCAATGAGCAGGAATAAAGCAATTCTTTTCCATCTCATGGGCCAATTTTATAGGGGCACAGGTCTCCACAGCAGGAATCTGCCAATTGATAGAGAAATCAGAGCGTACGGACTTTTTATTTACTCCGCGGGACGGGGATTCGATAGATACACGGGGCCCTTCGTCCTGTCCTCCATCCCCCCATGGCCTCGACGATTCTCATGCAATAAACCCAAAACCTGTAAACTTTGCCCATGGTTGCATTTCTCCTGATGGCCAGCAATCTCGAGGAGGCCATACGCCAGAAGTATCTGAGCATAAAGTACCTGAAGGCGGACTTCGTGGAAATTGTGAAGAATCCCAGGATGGATGAGGAGCAGCAGTTTAAGGGAACCCTCGAATACTTCGCCCCCAACAGAGTGGTATTCCACATAACCTATCCCGAGGAGCAGAAGATGATAGTGGAAGGGGACAGGATGATATACATAATGGGCTCAGACACCATGGTCAGACAGCTGGAAGGTGAATATGTATTCAATCCATACGCCTTTCTAACAGAGAAATCCGACCAATTTGACAGAACTATAAGGGAGAAAGATGGGAAAATAATAATAGATGTGAAAGGGGATTCAGAGATGTTCAAGGGAGCCAGATTCATCCTCAGCGCCAGGGATTACAGAGTCCTGGAAATAAGAGCAACTGACAGTTTCGGTATCCAGTACATCTTCCGATTCACGAATGTGGTGATGAAATAGAAACATAATTTCACAACTTATACCATTAAAATTCGAACTAATTGATGGAAGGATTGGGAAATAAAATTAAATCTATAAGGGAACTCTGTGGATTCACTTTCAAAATACCCCACTACCAACGGGGGTATAAGTGGACGAAGGTGGAGATAGAGCGTCTCCTTGGTGATATAAAGGAGTTTATGGACAAAGGCGGGAATAATAGTGCCACAAGGTACTTTATCCAGCCGATAATGGTTAAAAAGGATAAAAAGGAAAATACCTACAAATTAGTAGATGGCCAACAGAGGCTGACGACAATATACATGATAATGAAGGCTCTGGGAGAAAAGTCGGGGTACCACCTTGAATACGAGAAGTACGGGGAAAACGGTGAATATGAGAAACTTGAAGATATTCTTGGTAAAATTGAATTTAACAACTGCGATAATGCCGAAACTCCCGATGAGTATTACATCTGCAGAGGATATAAGACTATCAAGAGTTGGCTTAAAGATAACGAAAACAAATTAGATAAAGAGAAATTCTCAGATACGATAAAATGCAAGGTTTATGTAGTCTGGTACGAACTGGGGGAAGATGAGGATGAGGAGGAGGTTTTCATCCGGATAAACAGCGGCAAGATCCCACTGACGGATTCGGAACTCATTCGGGGACTCCTCCTTCAAAAGAAGAACTTCGGTAATAACGAAATAAACCGCATGCTCTACAGCGAGAGGTGGGATAAGATCCAGATGAGGTTGGAGGAAGACGACTTCTGGTACTTCTTGAGCGGTAAATCCGGGAACGATTACGAGACGAGGATGGACTTCGTTTTTGAGGTGATGGCTGGGAGGAAAAAGGATGAGCGGTATTCTATTTATCAGAAGGTTAAAGAAAATTTAGAAAACGAAAATATTGAGAAATTCTGGAAAGAAGTTGAAAAAGTATTCAGTTATATGGAATACCTGTACAGGAACGATGAGATGTATCACTACTTCGGATTTCTGGCCTCTACAAATAAGGGAGTGGGGAGAAAATTGCTGGAAAATATAATTAAAGGGGATAAGGATATAGCATCATCCAAATCCGAAATCCTGGACTATATGAAATCCCAAATAATGGGGGATATTAAATGTAAAAAATTAAAAAAGGATGGAAAGAAATGCAAGGATAATAACAAAATTAGTCAATTATCCTATAAAGAACTTGAAGGTTTTATAAATTCCCTCAACTATGATGAGAATAAGGATAACAATAATTTAGAATTCATCCTTCTGCTCTTCAACGTCATCGCCGCTATAAAAACACCGGGCTACCGCTTCCCCTTTGACATATACAACCGCTCTAAGTGGTCCCTTGAGCATATCCATCCGCGGGAGTTTGAGGGGTTCAGGAAGAACGAGGACCTGGTGAGATGGTTGTGCGAGGAATATAAAGAGATTAAAGAGGACGATATTAAACAACGCATTAAATACGCCATACAGATCGTTTGGAATAAGACTAAATCAAATGAAAGAAAGAATATTGAAAACATAATCCGGAAATGTGGAGATAAATTCCTGGAATCAATTAAAAACGTGGGAATACCAGAGCCTCCAGAACGTAAAATTAATGAGAGTATGGATACAAAAGAGATTGGAAACGAGATTTTTAAAGTGTTAGATAAATATTACAAGGAAAAATTCGGTGAAGGGAACGCTCAAGGAGAGAACTATATCAACGGTATTGGAAACCTCGTCCTGCTCCAAAGCGACCTTAACTCCAGCCTCAAAAATTACTCCTTTAATATCAAGAGAAAGAATATCCTTAATTGGTATAAAAAAGGAGAGCATTTCATACCTCCAGCAACCCTTAACGCCTTTCTCAAGGCATACACCGAAGAGCCGAACACATTACACATATGGAATACGAAGGATATGGAAGACTATAGGAGAGCGATTATAGAAGCAATAAAGGGAGAATTCTTTAAGGAAGGTAAAGGAAATGAGCAACAACAATGAAAGAAATTTTAGAAACCTACTTGAAAAGGAGAGGTACAAGATAAAGATCCCCGTCATACAGAGGGAGTACGCACAGGGCAGGGATACCATAAAGGCGAGAACGGTACGCAGGAAGTTTATAGAATCTGTAAAGAAAGTTTTAGTAAACGATGAATCCTTAAATATGGATTTCATATTCGGAGTGGTGGAAGAGAAGGAGGGAGTGGTGGAAGGGAAGGAGAAGGATTTCATACCCATAGATGGACAGCAGAGGCTCACGTTCCTGTTCCTCCTACACCTGTACGTCTATGCCCTTAACCTTAAGGGGAAGACAGACGATGCGGGGTTTCTGAAGAACTTTTCCTATGAGATACGGAGCAGTTCCAGGGAATTCGTTGAGAAACTTGTGGAACATATTAAGGATTTGAGCGAATTTATAAAACATAGCAGCGAAAAACTTCCCTCGGACTGGATAAAAGACCAGGAATGGTTCCTTCCCGGATGGGACAGGGACCTGACCATAAAGTCTATGCTAACGGTTTTGGACGATATTCATAAGGAATTTAAAGTAAAGGAAAACGAAATTAAGATTGAAAACCTTGATGAAATAAAGTTCAAAGTAATAAATATTAAGGAAATAGGAGTGGATGAGGAACTCTATATAAAGATGAACTCCACGGGCAGGCAGCTGACGGAGTTTGAAATTCTGAAAGCTAAGTTTATAGAATTTTTGAATACCAAAGAAATGAACAATAAAGAAGATTTTGAGAAAAAGATAAATACCAAATGGATGAATATTTTCTGGAATGAATTTAGATATATGCATAGCAATTACTATGAAGTTGATAACACCATGCTGAATTTCTTCTACTATATGATAGAGATGCTTGTATATGAGACCTTTGATAATTCCAAGAATAAATCCCGAAAAGGTAAAGATAGGGAAATTCCCGAAGTTATTAGAAAATTTTATAGCTATGCTGATAATTCAAATAAATGGTGGAAAGAGATCCCCGTTGAGGACATACTTAATGAGTGTTACAATTGGGATAAAGATAAAGTTAAATGGAAAGATTGGTTTGATCTTTTGACTTTTACTCTTGATAACTTGAAAGATATACATGAAAAAATTGAAAAAATCTTGTCTAATGAATGTGAGGATGGTAAAGTGGCCATATGGGAGAAAAATCCTAATCTTCTGGAGAGGGTTATATACAACAATGTGGTTAAAGTTGAGAAGATTGCTCCCAAAATAAGAGAAAAGAAAAAATCTTACAATGCATTAGATTTGTGGCAGAAGGTTTTTCTTTATACATTTTTGAAAGTATATAAAAAGTTTGAGGAAAAATCTAAAAATAGCACTTCAAGCGAAAACTTTAAGGACACAATACATTTAATGCGAAATTTTATTTTTAGTGTGAGTAAAAGTAGAGAGATAACTAAACAAGATTCAAATTCTTTAAATATTGACAAGAATAATATTCATAGGGTATTAGAATTTATGGGGAAATTTGTCAGCGAAATACATAATTTAGAACCTTATGGACGCATTAAGTATCTTAGCGATAATGATAGAAAAAATACAGGAATATTAAAATATCGTTTTAGCCAGGAAAAGCAAAAAGCGAAGTACATATGCAACAATCCCAACGCAAAACAATACATCCAGAAACTTGAGAATCACAAATATTTGAAAGGGGATTTGACTATATTTATGGAAAATGTAGATTCGGAGTTGCCAAAATTCCGAGAAGGGTTTAAGAAGGATATTTATGGATACACAAAGATATTCTATAAACTGTTTGAGGATAACAAGGATGATGAAGATATTATTCCTGCATTCTTGATTTCTATTATAGAAGTAGAAGATTTTGATCAAACGGAAACACTCAAATATCGTTGGAATAGTGTATTCTTTGGACGCAAGGATTATTGGGGTTATTTGTTGCACAGTATTCCGGAAGATAAAAGAGATAAACTTTCAAAAGCATGGTGGGGCTTTTTAAATAAAATCAAAAATAATTGTTCCGACAATGTATGTAAAATTCTTGAGTGTATTAAAAAGAATTGGCTTAGAGATAACAATGATTTCTCTAAACCGGAATATTACTTTGTGAGATATAGAGACTTTTATGAGGATTTTGAATGTCTTGATGGTATAGATTACAATATTTTTGCCGTTAAATTTAACAGAAATGGAATCAATTGGTTCAGGGCTGAGAAAATTAAAAGAGAGAGAGCAAGTGGTCATCATATCAACCCATTCGTTTATACTGTAGCGAAAAAAGTATCAAAAGAGAAAGATAAGAAAATTTGCAATTTTATAGCAAAAGGATGGGATTACAATAATGATAACAACTACGACACCCGCCTCGTCATCAAGGACGAAAATGATAAAAATGGGAAAATAATATTCAAGGCAAGGATTGATAGAGAAGGCTGGAAGATTGAGGTTATGGATGATGGAAAATTTGAGGAGTTGAAGAGTAAAGGATTCAATATTGAAGAATATAAAGGGGATGGCGGACAGAACGGGCAGGGTTCTCAAGATTCCGGAGTGAAGTACATCCTAAAGCCCGGCAACGATAAAGACCTTATTGAGGTCATGGTTGATCTAATGAAGGAACTGCTTAAGGCTTCTTAAATCCTCCCCCTTACAATAACCGGACGTGAAAGGAGCTTACCGGGAGTTAGAAGAGGCCCTAAGGGAGAACGTCGGCCCCGTAGTGGTTGATAGGACACAGAACCCAAAGTTCGGCGATTTCTCCACGAACGCCCCCTTCAAAATGGCCAGAGAGAGGAGACAACCCCCACCCGTCATAGCCCAGGAGCTGGCAGAGAAGCTAAGGCCCGTCCTTGAGGGGCGGTTCTCCGTAGCCGCCGCCGGTGGGTACGTTAACTTCCGGATGGAGGAGGAGGCCCTCGCCGGATGGACCAACTGGGCGGCCGGGGACCCGTGGCCGGAGGTGTTCCCGAAG
>WGAQ01000163.1 GCA_015494735.1 Caldifarciminota bacterium
GGCTGTTCAATTGTTGTATTCCATGAAGATTCCCATAACGCCACGTGGGATGGGAACATCCCTGAGCGGTGGAGCTGTGCCGTCCCCGGGAGGGGTGGTTATATCCTTCGAGAGGATGAACCGAATCATAGACCTGGACAGGGAAAACCTCACCATAACCGTGGAGCCGGGTGTCATAACGGGGGACCTTATAAGGGCTGTGGAGGCGGAGAACCTCTTCTATCCGCCCGACCCTGCCAGTCTGGATACATGCACCATAGGGGGGAATGTGGCTGAGAATGCCGGGGGTCCCCGGGCCTTCAAGTACGGAACCACGAAGCACTATGTTCTGGAGATAGAGGCAGTCGTGGGGGAGGGGAAACTCCTCACGACCGGCAGGAGAACCAAGAAGTGGGTTGTCGGATACGACCTTCCTCAGCTCCTGACAGGTAGCGAGGGGACTCTGGGTTTGTTCACCCGTATAACCCTCCGACTTCTGCCCAAACCCCCTTCCACATATACCCTTCTGGCAGCTTTCAGGTCCGAAGGAGATGCAGCCAGGAGCGTTTCCCGCATCATAGCGAATGGATTACTTCCCTCTGCAATGGAATACGTGGATGGGAAGTGCATACGGGCTGTCGGAGATGAGATAGCCCCCTTCCTCCCGAAGGATACCGGAGCCTTCCTCCTCGTGGAATTCGATGGATTCGGACCCGAGTTCGAGAGGCAGGTGGAGAGAGCTTACGAATTGATGGAGAAGGAAGGGGTTGTGGAGGTGTTCGTGGCATCCGATAGCGCCACCAGGGAGAAACTGTGGAGAGCCAGAAGGGGGGTCCTTCCATCTCTGGAGAAACTGGGTAAGAAGATACGCCACGAGGATGTGGTTGTTCCCAGGAGCAGGATACCGGACCTGGTGGAATATACCGGAGTCGTGGAGGAGGAGACCGGCCTGATGTTGGCCACCTTTGGTCATGCGGGTGATGGCAACATACACGTGAATATCCTCTACGATGAGGGGCAGGAAAACCTCATGGAGGAAGCGGTGGACATGGTCATAGAGAAGGTGTGGGAACTGGGGGGGACTGCCGCAGGGGAACACGGGATAGGCCTTCTGAAGAAGAAACATCTATACAGGGAACTGGACCCCCTTTCCATAGAGATTCAGAAGGGCATAAAAAACATATTCGACCCCGAGGGACTCTTCAACCCGGGAAAGGTATTTTAAAGGGTGTGGGTGGTTTCGAGGGCAAACAGCAGGAAAGTGAATAGAACCACCAGGTTGGACATAACAAATGCCAGTCTGTTGCTCACCTTCCCCGTGTGGGACAGGAGGGATGTGGCGGTCCACAGGAGAGACAGTATAACTGCTCCGGTGCAGTATCCGCTCCCCACCATGTTCAGAGCGCAGGGCAGGAGCAGACTGATGGACATGAGCAGACTGAAGATGAGGGTCAGTCTCCTGGTAAATGCCCTTCCATAAACGACGGGAAGTACTGGAATGCCCGCCCTTCTATAATCTCCTTCCAGCATCATGGCCAGATGCCAGAAGTGGGGAGGCTGCCATATCAGGAGGATTAGGAAGAGAACCATGGCCTGCATATCCACTCTTCCGGATATTGCCGAATAGCCTATGAGGGGTGGAAGGGCTCCAGGAACCGCACCTATTATCGAAGCCCATGGCGTTGTCCTCTTGAGGTATATGGTGTATATAAGGGTGTATGAGAGGGCGGCGGTCAGCGCCAGCAGGGCCGGAAGAACTCCTGCGATGAAATACATGAGCATCACGGATAGGGCCACTGTGAAGACTCCCAGCCTGAGAGCCGAAGGGGCCGATATCTCCCCTGCCACTATGGGCCTGTTTTTCGTCCTGTTCATCGCCCTGTCTATGTCTCTGTCGAGGTAGTTGTTGATTACTGCTGCTCCGTATGCAGTAAATATGGTGAGGAGGGTCACCAGGAGCACTGTGTACGTATCTGCATGGTGATTTTGCGTTATACCCGCCACTGCTCCCGTGAATGCGGTTATTCCCACCATAAGGGCGATGCGGGGTTTCCCCAATCTCAGGAGTATGCTCACCTTTCTGATTACAGCAGTCATCTTCCCCAATAGAGGGGGAAACTCCCCCTACCTGAGAGGAACCGGATTGTCCGGTGAGAAGGGAGGTGAGCCACCGAATGTGGACTGCATGACATCCATGATAACGGGGGTGTAGGCTATGGCCACCAGTATGAGCAGGACTATTATCCAGGGTTTGAAGTTCTGCACCCAGGGAACATTTTCATCGTGATATGGTTCTGCTATCGGGAATTCTATGCTTCCATCCCCCGTTTTCCTGGTGAAGAATATGCCGAACAGTTGCGTGAAGTAGATTACCATGGCGGTGAACATGATTATACCTCCGATGGCGGTTA
>WGAQ01000164.1 GCA_015494735.1 Caldifarciminota bacterium
ATAGTATATACGTGGGCAATCCTCTCCTTCGTGTCCTTGTTGACATTCAGGAGTTCCGTTCCGGGCACCACCTTTCCGGAGAAAACGCGGAACACGGACACCTCACCCATGTGGGGCTCCGCGTAGGTTTTGAAGACTAACGCCGCGGTACTCCCCGTGTCCTCCTGCCTCTCCTCGAAGGAGAGACCGTACTCTCCCAGAAAGTCCAGTAACTCTTTGACTCCAATTCCCCTGGCTGCGTCCGTATAGAGGACCGGATAGAAGAGCCCCTCGTCTATGGCTCTGCGCATGGCATCGTGAATTTCATCCTTCGATATCTCCTCCCCCTCCAGGAACTTCTCCAGCAGGTTGTCGTCCGTTTCCACGACGGATTCGGTCAATTCGGTGTACTCCTCTTCGGCGTGGGATTTCAACTCGTCTGGAAGGCTGCTCAGGTCTCCGGTGAACAGGTCGAATACGCCCTGAAAGTTCTCACCCTTTCCCATGGGAAGCTGGACGGGATGCACCTGCTTTCCGAATTTCTCCTTGAGCATCTGGAGCAATTCCTCCGGGTCCTTATCGTAAGATGCCACCTTGTTGATGACGAAGAAGGTGGGAAGGTTATACTTCCTGGCCTCCTCGAAAGCCCTCTCTATGCCCACCTCGATGCCGGTGCTCACATCCACCACTATCAGCATGTTGTCGGCCACGCGGGTGGCGGAGATGAGTTCACCCTCGAATTCGATGAAGCCGGGGGTGTCTATCACCTGGAAGTCGTACCCTCCGTACTTGAACTTGAAGGGCTTGAGCATCATAGTCATGCCCTTTTCCTTTTCCAGTTCATCGTAATCCAGAAGGGTCCTCTCCGCTCTATCGATTACACCGGCCAGTTTCAAAAATTGGGCTATCAGTGTGGTTTTGCCGCTGCCGGTATGACCTGCCACAACGAAGGTTCTATCTTTCATGCGGGTAATTATAAAGGAGTGGACTTCGAGAATTCGGCGAATTTTTCCCTCACCAGTTGCTCGAACTGGCTCCTGAATCTTTCCGCAGAGAACCTGCGTGCATGACGGGATATGTACTCGGGGTCGAAGGTCAATTTTTCGAATTCCTCCACCGCCTGAATTATGGCCTCTGGGGTCTGGTAGTAGAAGAATATGCCGGTCCTGTTCTTCTCCACGGATTCCATGGCTCCCCCTCTGCCGTATGCTATCACGGGGGTTCCCGCCGCCTGCGCTTCAACCGGCACTATCCCGAAGTCCTCCTTGGCGGCGAATATCAGGGCCCTCGCCTTCTGTATGAGTCTCACGAGTTCCTCATCGGGAACGTATCCCAGAACCTCTATGTTGGAATGTCCCTTTGCAATGCGCCTGATTTCCCCCAGCTGGGGGCCTCCCCCTGCCACGATGAGTCTCTTCGAAGGCATCCGGGTGAAGGCCTGAACGATTATGTCCATCTTCTTGTATGGCACGAGACGGGAAACGGCTATGTAGTAATCTTCCTTCTGCTTTTCCAGAGGGAATTTCTCCACATCGACCGGTGGATATATGACGGTGGCCTTTCTTCTGTAAACCTTTTCTATGCGCCGGGCCACGTATCTGGAATTGGAAACGAAGTGGTCCACCCTTATGGCTCCGGTGGCATCCCATATCCTGATTTTGTGGAGTTCCCGGCTCGCCCAGTGGCGCAGGAGGGGGTTGACCTGCTTCATATACTCGTGGAACATGTCCCATGCGTATCTCATCGGAGTGTGAACGTAGGAGATATGCAGTTGCTCCGCTGAGGTGAGGATGTTCTTCGCCACGGAGTGGGAGGAAGAGATGACCAGGTCATAACCCGTTACGTCCAGACTTTCGATGGCATGCGGGAAGAGGGGAAGGAGTTTCCTGTAGAAGTTCTGAATCCCGGGAATTCGCTGGAGATAAGAGGCGTTAACCTTGTAATGGGGAATGCCGAGTTTGTCCAGACTGCTTCTCCTGTAGAACATGGTGAAGACATCGGCATCGGGAAAGATTCGGAGGATTTCCCGGAGGACCCTTTCGGAGCCGGCTATATCCACTATCCAGTCGTGGACGACTGCTATCTTCATGAAAGTGGGGAAATTTTATAGGGGAGCGGGATTTCAACCGGAGCAATCTCCGACCTTCGGACATGGTGGGGATGGTTAAGAAAAGCAGGGATAGAGGCAGAACTTTATCTACTGGCTAATCTCCATGTCTTAACCTGATTGCGATTCAGTCCCTTCGTAAGCCTTCCTTTTTCAATACTGTCCGGATTTTTATCCGGAGTTGTCTCCCTACAGCTGATGCATCCATCGTTTATACTTTTGGCCATGCTGGGAACGCAGGAGCTTCTAATCATTCTTTTGATTATCCTGATTCTCTTCGGCTCCTCCAAACTTCCGCAACTAGCGAGGGGTCTGGGAGAAGCCATAAAGGAGTTCAGGAAGGCTTCCAGAGATGAAGGCGGTGATTCAGAGGGTAAAGAGGGCTAAAGTGGGTCCGGAGGAAATCGGTGAGGGCCTCCTTGCTCTGGTGGGGCTGGAGGTGGGGGATGATGTCGAAAAACTCAGGAAGTTCGCAAGGAAACTGGTGAGGTTGAGAATCTTCGAGGATGAGAATGGCAAACTCAATCTATCGGTGGGGGATGTGGGAGGGGAGATACTGGTGGTTTCCAACTTCACCCTCGCCGGAGATGTGAGGAAGGGCAACAGACCATCGTTTGCAAAAGCCATGCCGGCCGATGAAGCCCGTGGTATGTTCGAAAAACTGGTCGAAATGCTCCGGAGCGAATATCCCCATGTGAAGACGGGACAGTTTCGGACCTACATGGAGGTGGAACTGGTTAATGCGGGTCCGGTCACCATCATTTATTCTGATTAGTGTTTCTCTTATCCTCGGAGCGTGCTCCCGCGGAAATGCCCCCTTTTTCGAAGGCTATGGATGCTTCGTCAGTGTCGAAAAGGTGGACACCTTTTACTGCAGGTATGTGGATAGCCTCCGGCTGGACAGTTCAATGGTTTTCGGAGATGATTTGAAGATGCTCTATGTGTACTGCCTGGATGGAAAGAGCGTATTCGTAAAGGAGGGCTCCAGCTGGATGGTGGACTATGTCAATTCATGCATATTTTCCAGGGGCAGGGCGATGGAGGCACCCGGATTTCCGGTAAAACCCCGATTCTACAGATTGCTGGAAGAAGCCCGCGGGAAAGAGGAATTGATTTATCTGGCGGATATGCTGGAGAGGAAGTCCTACTGCAATTACTTCCACTTCTATTACCCGGACAGGGTGGATTTCTACAGGAGGGTTATACGCTTCAGGATGGCTGTGGAGGAGATGAAGACGGGGAATTACAGCGAATCCCTGAGGATTCTTGCGTCCCTTTCCAGGAGTGAGGATTTCCGTATAAGATTCATCGCCGATGTGCTCAGGGATACCATCATGAGAAGGCTGGGTCAGGAGGTCAAACCCAGACCGGTGAGGGTGAACATGGAAAAGGATACTCTGATCAGGGTTCCGGTGTGCGAGATGGATTTTCCCGAAACGCTGGTGGTCCACGATGGAATACTCGTCCGGTGGAAAACGCCCATAATTCCCGACTTCTGAGAGTACTGACCCTTTCCCCTTCATAATTCCCTGGTTCCCCGCAGTTTTGCCCCTACATGCTTTCCTCTTATTCACCTACGTCGCAATCCATGGCTCTTTCCATCGCGTGAACGCGTGCGAAAACCCATCATGCCTGTGGGTTTATTTTCTCGTCTGGGGGTATAAACTTACCCGGTCCATGAAAGGTGGAAAGATTGGCCTGTGGGAAGCAGTTTCCATGGCTGTGGGCACCATGATAGGTGCCAGCATATTCTCCATATTGGGCGTGGGGGCGGAGATATGCTCCAGCAATCTTCCGATAGCCTTTCTCCTGTCCGCTATTTTCTCCCTCTCCGTGGCTTACTCGTATGCCCATCTGGGCTCCCGATTCGTCTCCAATGCGGGTCCCATAGAATTCATCGTGAGGGGTATTGGTGATGGGGTGATTGCGGGGGCTCTGAGCCTTCTGATGTGGTTCAGCTATGTGGTTTCCATTTCCCTGTTTGCAAAAGCCTTTGCCGGATACTTCCTTGCCCTCGTGGGTCTGAAGATTTCTCCTCTGGCGATGGGGGTGGTGGAAGTCCTGGTGGTGGCCTTCTTTACAGTCCTCAACTTCTTCGGCTCCAGGGCCGTGGGTAGAGCAGAGTTCTGGATAGTGCTCGTCAAGCTGTCGATTCTCCTCTTCTTCGTCGTGGTGGGGATATGGAGCATAAATCCGGATTATCTGAAGCCCCTTACGGATTCCGGACACGTGAGGGACACCTTCTATGCGGCATCGGTTCTATTCCTCTCCTATATGGGCTTCGGTCTGATAACCAATGCTTCCGAAAACATGGAGAATCCGGAAAAGAATGTGCCCCGGGCCATTTACATAAGCATAGGCATAGTTTCCCTCGTCTATATCTCGGTGGCCGTGGTATCTCTCGGAAATCTCGGAGTCGAGGGGCTGGTCAGGGCCAAGGAGTATGCGCTGGCCGAAGCCGCCAGGCCCTTTCTGGGGGAACTGGGTTTCGTTCTGGTGTCCATCGGTGCCCTCTTCTCCACTTCATCCGCCATCAACGCCACCCTCTACGGTGGAGCCAACGTGGCCTATGTTCTCGCCAAGAAGGGATACCTCCCCGATACCTTCGAGAGGAAGGTGTGGTTTCAGGAGCCCGAAGGCCTCTACATAACTTCCATTTTGAGCCTCTTCTTTGCCCTGTTCTTCGACCTGGGGGGCATATCCTCCATAATCAGTTTCACCTTCCTCATTCTCTACGTTTTCGTCATAGCATCCCATTACCGGCTTCGCGCACAGGCCGGAGGCAAATCCTTCCTGATACTCCTGAACTTCGTGGTCATACTTGCAGTCTTCTTCACCCTCATAGCCTACCAGTGGAATCAGAGCAGGGAGAGCTTCTACGCGAGTATAATCGTGACATTTCTGGCTCTGCTCATCGAATTCATCTACAGGAAGACTTCGGGGAGAAGGATAAAGGGCCGGGTTGCCAGCAGGGAGACCGATTCCGGGTGAGGTGAGCGTATGCTCCATCTTCCATTTCGCATCCTGCGTCCCTGTTGAAGCCCTTTAAACTTTGCTTATGCGCTGGCCCAACTGGCAACATAGACATCAATTCAACGATTATCACATTAATCGGTTTGCCCCTGAAGAGGGCGGGGTATTCTACATATTCGTGGAAAATCCCGACTACGATACCTGCACGGACATCCTCTACGTCGGATACGCGGACAACATAAAGGAGGCCCTTCTGAAACTCTACGATGGCTCCGATAAGTGCGTGTATGCCAATCTGAAGGATGGAATAAGGCTGATGTTCTCGTACATGAAGGCCGCCAATCCGGAGAGATTCTTCAATCAGGTCATGACCAGTTACTATTCCAGGTGCAACGATAATCCTCTGTGCATGAGGGATAGATGAAGAGGTTGATATTCATCTCCTTCCTGGCAGGATGTGCCTCCCTGGTGGACAGGGAGGCGTCCAACTACATACCCTTTCCCCGGTACGAAAGGTATATTTACCAGGACCCGGATAGCAACATATTCGTGGTGAGCGTCTCCACCCCGGAGTCTCTCTATGCCGCTCTGGACTGGCAGGGGGTGGTGGAGTATCTGAAGTACGATGGGGACTGGGTCAGTGTGTACAGGAAGGTGGAGTACTCCCTCGGGGGAAGCAGGGTGGTGGCCTATGAGGGGTATATCCCGTACTATCCCTATCCATTCGTGGACAACTATCGCAATACTTTCTCCTACTCCGGGAACGGAGTAGATTTGCAGGTCGTGTGCAGCGTGTCCCTTCTCGATGACCTCAGGTATGGGGTGGAGGTTATGTACAGGGAATCCACTCCGGAAGGTAGAAGGAGCTTCTACCGCATGTTCGTCTTCGCTCCGGATACTGGAATAGTCGAGGCTGTTCTGGGACCGGACACCTCCGTGATATCCGGCGATACCATCGTGACCGATGTCAGGAATCTGCACCTCATCGGAATGGAATGAAATACCTGATAATTCAGCACGTGGATTACGAGTCTCCGGGTGTCATACTGGACTGGCTCCGGGAAGGGGGTCATGAATACCGCATCCTGCGCCCGGATGTGGAAGTGTTCCCCCCACCGGAGGAATTCCATCGTCTCATCGTGATGGGGGGCCCCATGGGGGCGAATGATGATGATAGATATTCGTGGCTCGGAAGGGAGAAGGAGTTCATCCGGGATTTTCTGAATTCGGGAGGGAAGGTCCTGGGTATATGTCTGGGGGCTCAACTGATTGCAGGTGTTCTGGGGGCGGAGGTCCATGGAGGGGTGTGCGATGAATTCGGATGGAAGGATGTGAAGCTCACATCGGATGCCCTCCATTCCCGATACTTTCACGATTTTCCTGAATCGTTTCCCGCCTTTCACTGGCACTCGGATGCCTTCGATATTCCGGAGGGGGCATTGAACCCGGCATCCACGGACGAGTGTCCCAATCAGGTTATAGAGACCGAAAGGGCTCTGGGACTCCAGTTCCATCTGGAGATGACGCCCCGGATGGTGGAAGAGGCAATCGGAATTACCGGGAGGGACGCGGGTCCCATCCCCGATGGAAGTGTTTTCGAAAGGATGAGGGGATTGATGTTTAAAATTCTCGAGAGGTTATGATGTGGATTTTTCTCCTCGCTCCGGATGATAGCATTCCGAAATTCGAGCAGATGCTCGTGAATTCCTACATCCTCTCCACCCATAAGGGTCATTACAGGTGGAAGATGGAAGCGGACACCATATACGATTACGGAAAGACCTATATGGTTTACGGATTGAAGCTCTTGTTCTTCGAGGGGGACAGGGTCAGCAGTACGATAGTGGCGGATTCGGGCCTCATGGACAGGAATACCCGGAATATGAAGGCGATGGGAAACGTTCTGGTCGTGACCTACGACAGCATAAGTTTGAGCACCAACTTGCTCATGTGGGATGAGCGAAGGGACAGGATATTTACGGATGATACCGTGGAAATCGTACAGGGGGACAGGCTCCTGCGGGGGATAGGATTCGAAAGCGACCCTTCCCTTCAACACATAGTCATAAGGAGACAGGTGTATGGAGAGGGAAGAGAAAGAATTTCTCGATAGACTGGCGCAGATGATAAAGAGCCGCGGGCTGGAGGTCCCGACGGTTCTGGTGGGGGAGAGCATCAAGCCCATATCCTTCATCCTGTCTCAGTTTCTGGTCTTCTTCCGTCCGTTCGTGACGGTGTTCGTGGCTCCTGAGAATTACGATAAACTGGTCTCCATCCTGGAGGACAGGGGAAAACTGGAGTATCTTTTAAAATTAGTGGAAGAAAAGGAGGACGTTAAATGATGGGTATTCAACTGGTGCTGGCCGCTGCCGGTGGTATTACGTACGATGTTCTGGCAATAGTGAGCAGGAAGCCGGGGGCTGATGTCTATATAGTCGCCGATGGCAGGAAGGTGGACCGGATAGATACCACCCGCAGCAGGCTCGTCAGGAATAAGATTCTCAGAGAACTGATTACGGGAAGGGATTTGAAGGTGGTTGCACTGGAAGGGGTACCGGAAACCAGCAGGGTTTCCATAGTGGTCAGAAGCAGGGGAAGGGAGATAAGCATTCCCATGCCCCGATTCGTGAAACCTCCGATTACCGTTCCCTCCGGCTCCCCCATTCAGGTGGAGGTGGAGTTGAAGGGGATGCCCCTGTCGGACTTCGACAATCCCAGGGTTTATCTGATCAGGGCCGATTCGTCGGGTGAGGCCTTTGCGCTGACGGAGGGGGAGAATGGAAACCTGAGAGGGGAAATCAGGGGGGATTTCCAGCCGGGAACTTACACCATCGCATTCGTGGTCAATAGCCGGAAATACGATTTCGAGTTGAGGGTTTACAGGAAACTGACCATTCTGTTCCCCCTGAAGTATCGCTTTACATCTGCGGCATCGGGATTCGAAAATCAGAAGATACATTACTGCCTGGAGGTGGAGAATTCGGAGAATATTTCCAGCGTCAATGCTTCGGTGGATGTGGAAAGGGATGGTATGCCCATCATATCCCTGTCCCTGAACGGTCTCGAAAGGTACTGGTGCACCAGTATAGAAGCAGATGCTCCCGGTAAGTATGTGGGACGGATGACGGGAACGGTTCAGGGTTTCTTCGAGGGGACTCCTGTCGATATCCCCATTCAGGGGGAGGTGGTGGATGAGGTCATCTTCAGATTCGACAGCGCCCGTGTGGAGGAGGACAGGGGGGTGAAGTACGAGAAGCCCTATAGGGCATGGGTGTATATATCCAGCAGCAATGGGAGTGGTCTTCCCATCAGGGTCCTGGGAGTCGTTATGGATAATGATTCCATTCAAATCAGTACGGAAGTGGGAAGGGAAGTGATGGTGGAGCAGAGCACTCCTGTGGAGCTCACCATTCTCTTTCCGAAGGGCTCCGACAGGGACGGAGTATATCCCTTCCGTCTCCTGTTCAGGGATGCCACCGGTGGGAAGAAGTACTTCCTGGACCTGGAACTCCATGCGGGTAAATCCGGGTGGGAGATACTGAAGGGCAGGAAGTGAAAATCCTCTACCGGGAGCCGATTGCCCAGCCTATGACGCCGCCCAGGGCGGCTCCCATCAGTACATCGGAGAACCAGTGCCTGTCCTTGTATATGCGTGCCATTGCAACCCCGGTTGCCAGGGAATAGGATATAGCATAGACCGCCGGGCTGCGGAAGTTGGATGATATCACGGATGCGGCGGAGAATGCCACTATGGTGTGCCCCGATGGGAAGGAGTGGTAATCGTTGTCGAAATTCACGGGGTGAAACGACAGGGGGCCCTCGTTCATGTAGGGCCTGGCCCTTCCGAAGAGACTCTTCAGGGTGATAACCGTTATCCCGCTTATGACGAAACTCTGCAGTCCCTCTGTGGAAACTTCCGTGAGCTTTTCGTTTCTGGTTATCCTGCCCGCGATGTATCCGGCTCCGAATGCCAGTATGTGGTATGTGCCGTCCCCCAGATGGTTTATGGCATCGAAGAATCTGTCGTAATTCTGATGCTGAAGGGCGAACTGCCGTATGTCATCATCCACAGTCCACATGCTTATGCCCGACAGAAGACCTGCGGCGGAGACGAGAGTGAGTTGCTCAGCGGTTAATCCTAATGATGAGTACAGGAGAATGAGCATGGGACGCCACCTTTTCCGCAGTGCTTCCCAGGAACAATTTTTCGAAGAGGTTGTGTCCTCTGTTTCCCAGAATCACGATGTCGAATTCTTTCGACTTTTCGATTATACCGGAAGACGCCTTCGGATAGTACTCCACTATGGCTTTCTCCCCCAGGAGATTTTCCAGTTTCTCCTCTATTTCCCTCTGGATGGCTTCTGGCAGAGGAGTGTCGGACTCTATTACGTGGAGCAGGGTGTAGTCCATTCCCATCTCTGATGCGAATCTCTTTCCCTTCTCCAGGACCGTTCTGGAATTCTCGGACAGGTCAACGCATATGAGGGCTCTGCTGTAACCCTTCTTCTTCCTCACGAGAAGGAGGTCTCTGTCGGATTTGGCCACCACCTTCCTGGCGGTGGAGCCTATGAGGAATTCCTCGATCTTCCCCCTGCCCCTGGAGCCCATCAGGATGAGGTCAACCCCCTTCCGCTTCGCATACTCTATCACTTCCGCGTACGGGGAGCCCACCACCACGTCCCATCTCACGAATTTTATATCGAAACGGGACTTCAGTTCCTCCACCAGCTTCTTCAAATCCTCTCTGGTCTCGTTCACTATTTCCTCGAGCAATTCTGCATATATGGCGCTTTCTCCCAGGAGGGAGGAGTACAGGAATGGGGTGTAGGGAACCACGCTCAGCACGTACACCTCGGCCCCCATCTTTTCGATGATGGGAACAGCATATTCCAGAGCCTGAACCGATTCCTCGGAGAGGTCGGTGGCCCACAGAATCTTCTTATACATCTACTATTCCTCCTCGAGGCCCTCTTCGAGCCTCTGCTCCATTTCCTCCTTGAACTCCATCAGGTCCTCCATGGGAATATCTGCCTCGAATGCCACCTCATCATCGAAGCACGTCAGGTAAAGGGATTCCAGAGCCTCATCGTCGAGCCCTGCTATGATGTCCCCTATGCTCCCATCCACCACGGGGCGCATGATGACCGTCACGTATGTCCCCTCGGTTTCATCCACCACGGTTTCGTAATCCACCAGTTCGAATTTCCCCAGCAGTCTGTCGTTTATGAACGTCTTGAGAACTTCCTGCAGGTTTTCCATGCGAAAATTATACACCGGATGGATGTGCGGAAGAATACCCGTTCCGTCTTTATCGCATGTTCATCCATCTGCAGGGATGGAAATACCGCGCCCTTTAAAATTTGCCCATGGCACACGGCGGGAATCATAAGGAAGTGGTCGAGCAGCTGGAGATCGACAATGTCATTCGTCTGGAGGAAGAGGAGGCCACGAGAATAATCGAGGAGGCCAAGAGGAGGGCCGAGGAAATCATCAAGGAAGCCCGGGAAGAAGCGAAGAGAATCATAGAGGAGGCCCATATCAGGGGCCAGAAGGAAGAGGAAGCGCTTAAGGAGAAAGCCGTAAGGGAGATTCAGGAGGAGGCCAGCAATCTTCTGGAAGAGGGGCTGAAGAAGGTGGAGGAATTCAGGCAGAAGGCGATGGAGAGCGTCGACAGGGCCAGGAGCCTCGCTGTGGATATGATTCTGGGCAAGAAGTAGTGGTCTGTGCTTATTATCGATACCCTTCTCCTTCTGGGTGATACTTCCATAGGCTATCCACTTTTCATCTGGAATTCCATAGATGTCATCGGTGCGGTGAAGGTGGTTTACGGAGACAGAGTTGTACGTCTCTTCCCCCTTCAGGACTCCACCTATGCAATCGTCAGGAGGCTCCACATCTTTTCTCCTTCCGCGGAGCCATTCCGTGCCATTGTGGATAGCATGGGGGATGGGCTCGTCTTCGGCGGGAGTGTCATTCTGGGGGTGGGAGTCTCCCGCGCCCTGTCCCAGAGGAGCGGTCTGGTGATAAATGTGGGTGGAAGGATGGGGGATGCGAAAGTTGAGGGGGTGTTCAGGGCCCAGAACTTCGACCAGACTTACTACATAAACGACCTCGAGGAAAGTTATCTCCGTCTGGAGAGGAGGGGAGCCTATATGGAGGCGGGGACTTTCTATCACGGAAAGTACAGGGTGTTCGGAATGAGGGGAGGATATGGGGTTCTGAAGGGCATGTTTGGATACGAGAGGGCCGTCCTCCGGCGCAGGGAATTCGTTTACGGGGGAAATCCCGTTATTCCCTTTGCATCCATGGGGGAGGAAGTGATGTATGGGACTGTCAGGCTTATGGTCAACGGCAGGGTGGTGAAGGAGGGGTGGCGGGTGGATTACGATTCCAGGAGTCTGTATCTGGAGCCGGGGATGGACATTCACCCCGGGGACATCCTCTCCGTGGAATACAGGTCCCTGTCTTCTGGCGTGAGACGGGATTTCGTTTCCTTTTCCATCGGGCCCGTTTCCTATTACCGCCGTGTGGAGAGTGTACGTTTTTCGAGCGACAGTTTGAAGAGGGCAACGGCTCCCGGCTACTATCCCTCCTACTACAGGGACACCCTTCGTGGCTCCTATATTCTGGAGGATTCCATCTTCCGGTACGTGGGGGAGGGCAGGGGACAATACGTGGTTTACTTTTCTCCATTCCCTTCCGGCGATTACGAATATGACCCGCATGGGGATTACTACTACTTTGTGGGCAGGGGAAGGGGCCATTACATGCCCCTGAAGTACATGAGTCCACCTTCCCGTCAGCAGTACATCTCTTTCGAGGGGGATTCCATGGAGGTCCTCCTGGCGGAGTACAACCCCAATTACTATCTGTATGGAATGGGCCGGGTGGATGTGGAGGGTTTCGTGTCCCGCAGGTGGGGACGATTGCGCCTCTTCGCTGTCAGGAAGAGGAGCGATTTGACGGATTTCTCCATGCCCCCCAATCCCATGGGCATTGCTGATGGCACTTTCATCACTTTTACCTTCGATGGTATGGGATTCTTCCTCCTGGATTCCCTGTACGGCATCTATCTGGAGAGGAATGGGATGGTGGGGATGTTGTACCGTGGGGGGTGGATGGTGAGCGGGTCGTGGAGGGGCCGGTTCCATAATCTCTCCATTCGGAGCATCCGGTATTCGGATAGTCTGCGCAATACTGTAAATCTGGAGGCGGGAGGTGAGGTGTATGCCCTTGTAAAACTCTTCATTTCGGATGATTCTCTGGATTACGGGGCTGGATTCGGCATAAATCTATCCGGTATCAGGGGAAATGTCCTCTACAATCCGATGAGAAATAGTGTGGAGGGGGTTCTGGACGTGTCCACAGGTGCCCTTTCCTCCTCCATCGTTCTGAGAAAGGCTCCCACTGTTGCCTATGTGGAGAAATACGTTTTCGTGGGGGAGGGGATGGGAGATTATTCGTACGATGCTGTTTCCGGCGCATATTACAGGGACCCGGGGGGGAGTTATGCCAGGGTGGCGATTCCCCTGTCCTCCGATACTGCAGGATATCTAATAAGGGGGAATCTCAGTTATCTGTCCGGGGATTTCCATCTGGAGGCGGGAATGGACAGATACTATCGCATTCTGTCCATGGGGTGGAGGGATTTCGAGGCATCCTACAGGTGGTTTCAGGGGAGCGAGTATGCTACATTTTCCGCAGAGCGGGAGCCCCTGTTCGTGGGTATGGACTACAGAACGGAAATAGGGGTAAAACTCTGGGGTCTCGTCGGGAGAAAGCGATTCGCTGCCGGAGGGGGACTGTATCTGGGTGGAACCCCATTCCTCATGGCGAGGATGGATGGACCCATATCCCTGATGGTGGAGTACAGGTTCTTCGATTTCCCCCCGCACCTTTCTGAAGGTCTCGATATTTTGTCCAATTTCAGCGTTTCAAGACAGATGGGAGATTTCTTATTGAACCTGTCAGGAATCCTGAACTACAAAAATGGTAAGGTTTACAAAAATTTATCCGCCCGTGTTTCTCATCAGTTCTGAGTTTTTACGGTGCCTCTTTATCTCTCAATTCGGCAATTTCATCAAATCCAGTCTATAAGGGCATTACAGATACCCCCCTTGACAAAAACGGCTCCCCACTTGACACGAATTCACTTTAGCCTTTAAAATTCATCACCGGATGGAGGGGGATGAAAAAGCCTTACTTTGGAGGAGAAAAAATAAAACAGGAGGTGTACTATGAATAAGACAGAACTGGTCGATGCCATTGCGAAGAAGACGGGCCTGACGAAGAAGCAGGCCAAGATGGCCGTGGATGCATTCATAGATGTGGTGAAGGGTGAGCTGATGCAGGGTGGTAAGGTTCGTCTCATCGGATTCGGAACCTTCGAGGTCAGGAAGAGGGCTGCAAGGAAGGGAATGAATCCCAGGACCAAGAAGCCCATCACCATTCCCGCAAGGAAGGTCCCTGCATTCAAGCCTTCCAACGAGTTGAAGAAGTTGATAAAGTAAAGAACTTTGAAGTTCTTCTGGAGGGTTTCCCCCTCCATCCATCCCAAAAATTCTCCCCCGGATTCTCTCCTTAAGGGAAATGAGGGCTATTGTCTATCCCTTATGGGCTCCAGAAGAAAGAAGATGATACCCGGAGAGAAGGCCAGGATGGTGGTGAAGTAGTAGATGAGGGAAAGGGCTATCGCTGCCTCCCTCCCAATCTCCTGCCCTATCAGGAAGACGAAGGCCCCCTCCCGGATGCCTATTCCGCTGAAACTTATGGGAATCATGGTGATGAAGTTGACGGAGGCGGTGATGAAGATGGCCTTTACGGGGTCCAGATGGAAGCCCATGGACAGGGCGATGAAATACACGCTCAATCCGAATAAGCTCTGCATGGTCAGGGATATGAGGAAGCACAGGAGGAGGGCGGGCTTGTTTTCCCTGTACATGCTGAAAGTCTTCACGAATTTCTCTATCCGCTCCCCCAGTCGGAATGCCTGTATATTGCCGAAGATTTTCAGGGTAATCCGGTCGAAGGTTTCGGAGAGGAGGAAGAGGAGCGTTATGATAAACCCGGCGAGCACCACCCATATAACCTTCCTGAGGGCTTCCAGTCCCTTTATATCCATGTAGATTCCCACCAGAGCCAGGAATATGAGGGATGTGAGTCCGATGAACCTGTCCATGAAGATGGATGAGAGGAGCTGTGCCCTCATGTGGCGGTTCTTCTTCTGACCGTAGAGGAACCTCACCACGTCGGGTCCGGCCCCGGCCGGGAGGATTATGCCCACGGACAGGGCAATCATCACGAATTTGATGGCCTCCCAGATGCTGATATTGAGTCCGTAGGCCCGGATGAAGACGTACCACCGGATTGCGGATAGGATGAAGGCGGTCATGGCAATCAGGATGGCGGGGATGTAGAGCGGGATATTGATGGAGCGTATATAGCCCCACAGTTTATGCAGGTCCACATTGTGAAGAACCAGCCAGAGCAGAAAGACACTTATGCCCAGTTTCAGCAGATTCTCCAGCAGTTTTTTCACCTCAGTCCTCCAGATTTACCCAGATGGCGAGCCGGTAGTAGTTCCCCTTCCATATACTGTCCAGGCCGGCGTTCCCCTCGTAGGCAAGGTCCAGAACCACTGCATCGTAGAAGACGAATCTTCCCCCCGCCACGAGGTGGAACGTATGGGGTGATGGGGTGGAGGGGAACAGGTTTTCCCAGTAAATCGCCTCCATGTGGGGGACAAATTTTACATGCTTCCAGGGACTCCAGGATTTCCACAGAGAAACCTTTGCTGAAACGGGTATTCCAGAAGATGGAATCCACAGGATGTTCACCCTGGCGCACTTCCAATCTACCGAGCCTTTGAGCGAGAAGAAGTCCCTCACCTCCCATCTGTTCGTATCCACGGGAAGGGGCTGATGTCCATATCCCGCTTCGATGTACAGGGGACCGTACTCTATCCCGAAGGTGTGCATGTGGCTCCTCACGATAGTGTCCATCGTTTCCATGTAATAGGGCTCGAATCGAGAGGAAATCCGAATTGCGGAAGGGGACAGACTCATGGAGTAGTAGGGCAGTATCCCTCCCCTGTAAGCGTAAATTCCCCCCTCTCCTCTGAGCCACCCCCTCTCGAAAGGGAGGAATGCATAGGCTTCCCACATGCGACTCATGAGGAATCCACGGAGGAAGGGGGTGTTAAGGGACAGAACCCTGAAGGTGTCCAATTCCTGGAGGGCGATGAGGTAGGACTGGAAACCCGCGAATAATAGGCGCAGGTGATTTCCTCCCGCATACTGCCCGGTGGCATTTCTGTAGAGTTTGAATGTCTCAACGTATCCGGCATCGTAAGAATCCCACTGGAGGAGGACCGTGGCCTGCTTGAAATCGCCTGCGTAATCGTAGTGGAAGTGGAATTCCCCTTTCTTTATGGCGGGTTGCGATGTGTCCTCCTGAATCATCAGGGGTTTGCTTATGGAGGCACCGAATACGTAGAATGTGTCTGCAATCTGGTAGGAGTATATGCGGCTGACTGCAAGGGAATCCTCAATGGGATGGTACAGACCCCTGCGCAGGAGTATGCCGAAATCATCCGTTCCCCGCACCGGAAGTCTGATATTCCCCGCGTGGAACTCCGGTCTTTCGAATACAGGGAACAGATTTCTGCTGATGTGGGGGGAAATCCCCCACAGTTGAAAAGGCAGGAGCAGAAGGGTATCCATTACTCGGGCTTGGCTATCGTGAACTCCGGAGGAACGTACTTCTCGGGTACCCTGTCCGTCGGGGCGCCCAGCGGGGCCTTCTGGGCCCTCTTCTTCTCCTTCTTCATCCCCACGCTCATAAGGACCAGGTCCCTCTTGAGGTACTGGATTGCCATGGCCGGGTCAACCCCCTTGGGACACACGAAAGTGCAGGACTGGGCGAAGTGACATCTCCAGCATCCCTGTGGATTGTCCACTATGGCATATCGTATTTCCTCCCCCTCATCCCTGGTATCGCTTATGTACCTGAATGCCTGGGCGAGGGCCTGGGGTCCATAGAATTCGGGGTCGCTCTGGGATACGGGGCACGCGGATACGCACGCACCACACTTTATACAGTAAGAGAACTGTAGAAAGGCTTCCAGCTCCTCTGGGGATTGCAGGAATTCCTCCGTGGGATTTTCTTCCGTCAGTTCCTCCTCGTTCCTGCGTATGATATACGGCTTCACATGGGTGTGATGCCTGAACAGGTTCTGAAGGTCCGGAGTCAGGTCCTTTATGACGGGGAAGGACTTGAGGGGCTCTATGGTTATGACATCCGTGTCCAGTTTCAGAACCTGCGTTTGACATGCAAGCGCGGGCTTTCCGTTTATGACCATCGCGCAACTTCCGCACACACCCATGCGGCAGGACTGCCTCCAGGAGAGGGTGGGGTCCTGTTCTGCTTTTATCTCGTTCAGGGCATCCAGTACGCTCATGCCCTTCCAGGCTTCTAAGGTGTATTCGCTGTAATGGGGCCTATCATCCTTCTCCGGGTCGTACCTGAAGACCCTGAACCTGACTTTCTTAACGGGTTTCCCCATATCGTATCCCATTGTCTTCCTCCTTCACTTAAAGAAAGGTATCCAGGTGGTTGCCAGGGCGTACAGGAACCATATAATTCCGGCAAAGGACAGGAGCCAGTTTATGACCTTCTGGGAGAAGGGGGTGTGGAATCTCTCGAAGAGTATCCCCCGGAGTCCATAGAGCCCGTGGTACAGAGCAGCAGCCACAAATATGGTGTACATCAGCGGAAAAGCGATATTCTTTGCTCTGGCGAAGGTCTCTTCCACGGAGAGAGGCTCTCCTCCCGCCATGTGCATGAAGAATATGTGGCTTCCCAGGAGGAAGAACATGATAAACCCGGCGATTAAATGAAGGAGCCAGAGTTTGCCCTCACGCATGGTTTCCACCTCCCATGAAAAATGCAAAGATGCTCCATATCACGAAGATGCTGGCCAGAATCATCATAATCCAGGTGAATATCCTCTGCCTGTCGATGGAGGTTCTGTATGGATATACGGGGCGGCTGGGCTTGCCAATGAAAAATCCCAGTTCCAGGAATATGAGCCTCATACCGTTGAACATGTGGAATATCACAGCTAGAACGAGCAACCATTCGAAGAAGAGTATGACGGGATTGGAGTGGCCGGATATTCTCCCCATGACCATTTCCCACATTTCGGGGCTGTAGGCCCTGAATCCCACCACTATTATGTGGGCGAATAGGTAGAATATGAGGGCCAGTCCCGTTATCCTGTGCAGGAGAAACAGGACCCTCTCGAAATTCAAATTTCCCCCGTAAATCCATCCCGGAACGCCGGGGAAGTTGGGGTAATACCTTTTCTTCTTCTCCATGATGGTCCTCCTTTAATACTTCCTTTCCACGGGCTTCCAGTAAAGGACCCTTACGGGTTTGTAATCGAATCTGGGCTCATCCTTCTCGGAATCGTAGTATGCGAGGGTGTGCTTGAGCCAGTTCTCGTCGTCCCTCTTCGGAAAGTCTCTGCGGAAGTGGGCTCCCCTGGATTCCTCCCTGCGTAGGGCCCCCTCCGTGACAACCTCCGCCATATCCAGCAGATTCTTGAGTTCGAAGGCCATCATCAGGTCCGTGTTGTAGGTAAGGGATTTATCCTTCACGTGTATGTTGCGATAGCGCTTCTTCAACTCCTTTATGGTGTGGAGAGCCTCTTCCAGATTCTGCTTGTCCCTGAATACGCCCACTTTGTTGTCCATCGTCCTGTTGAGTTCCCTCTTTATCTGGTACGGGCTTTCGGGACCGTCCTTTGCGAGCATGTCGGTTATCTTCCTGACCTCCGCATCTGCCACTTCCTGGGGCAGTTCGCGCAGCTCCTTCTCCTTTGCATACCTTGCCACATCCTTACCCACGAAGTAGCCCCATGCCAGGCACTCCGCCGTGGAGTTGGAACCCAATCTGTTGGCACCGTGAACGGATACGCATGCGGCCTCTCCCGCGGCCCATATCCCTTCTATTATGGTCCTTCCATCCAGGTCCACATCTATTCCGCCCATCGAATAGTGGGATACGGGTCTTATGGGAATGGGCTCCTCTATGGGGTCCACACCGGCGAATTTGATGGCCAGTTCTCTGATGAGGGGCAGTCTCCGGTTTATCTTCTCTGCGCCCAGGTGCCTCAGATCCAGAAGTACGTAGTCCAGTCCGTATGGTCCTTCGAAGCCCCTCCCTTCCTCGATTTCGGTCATGATGGAGCGGGAAACGATGTCTCTGGGAGCCAGCTCCATGAACTTGGGAGCATAGCGCTTCATGAATCTCTCGCCCCTGTTGTTGATGAGGTATCCTCCCTCGCCCCTCGCACCTTCCGTAATCAGTATTCCGCTCGGAATGAGTCCGCTTGGGTGAAACTGGATGAATTCCATGTCCTTGACGGGTATCCCCAGTCTGTACGCCATGGCCATTCCGTCGCCGGTGGAGGAGATGGATGTGGTGGTGAATCCGTACATCCTGTTCGCTGAACCGGTGGCTATAATCAGCGCTTTCCCGCGCAGTATGTAGATTTCCCCTTCGGGCATGCTGATGCCGACTAAAGCCCTGAATGTGTTGTCCTGAACCACTATCCCGGTGGCGTAGAATTCGTCGTATCGGGTGTATCTGTCCGTGTACTTCTGGAGGGTGTCGTACAGGGTCTGCATCTCGAAGAAGCCGGTCTTATCGGCGGCGAATACGGTGCGGAAGAAGGTGTGGCCACCGAATGGGCGCTGTGCTATTTTCCCGTCCGGACGCCTGCTCCAGGGAATCCCCCATCTGTCCAGTAGGAGTATCTCGTGGGGCATGCGCTTGACGAATTTCCATACGGCATCCTGGTCAGCCAGGAAATCGCTCCCCTTTATGGTATCCCATGCGTGCAGTTCGAAGGAGTCGCCCTCATCCTGCCGCAGCACGGCAGCAGTCCCACCCTCTGCCGATACCGAGTGGGACCTCATTATCTGAACCTTGGAAACGAGAGCTATGTTCAGCTCCCCCTTTGTCTCCATTGCGATTTGAAGGGCGGCTCGCAGTCCGGCGAGTCCGGTGCCTAAGATGATGATGTCGTGTTCGATGACTTTCGGCATTGCAAAATTATAAAGACGGTGGGGCAGTCAAAATGCACTTCTTATGTCCGAAATGCGGGATGTGCAGGCCTTTACCGGTATGTCAACTCGATTACATGTGAAATAATCTTCACACGCTGAGGTCGATGGTGGAAGGCACGTCCATGTTTTCGCAAAACTGGACTCCGATTCGAACACCATCCGGACGAAAGTGGTGATTGAGAGCTTCAGTACCTTATCTCGAAGTCGTCGAATTCCTCGTCCGGAGCCACTTCCTCTATATCCATATCTTCCACTATGGCCAGAGGGGGTCCCTCTCTGAGTTTTTCGATGAACTTATCGAGAGCTTCGGGGCTGCCCTCCGCCACCACCTCGACGATCCCGTCGGGCAGATTCCGGACATACCCCTTTATTCCCAGTTCCAGGGCGGTTCTGCGGGTGAAGAAGCGGTATCCGACTCCCTGAACCCTACCCTTCACTATTATTCGGACCCGCATTCAAATCCTCCGCATTCTCGTACCGGGAAGGACATTTGGTCATGAGGGTGTGGGCATTCACCACCATATGGTTTTTATCGAACTTCCCCTCCGCGATTACCTCGTTTTCCTCCGCAAATGCATCGGGAAGTATGCCCCTGTAAACCACCCTGATTTCCTTTCCACCTTCGGTGAGTACGAATTCCACCCTGTCCATATCCTTCTGGACCGAGCCCTTTTTGACTATACCTGTCACCTTTACATCCGCGTTATTGCGGGGAGGGGATTGTACGATTTCGGAGACCGTGAAGTAATAGACGAAGGACTTCTGGAATCCCGCATATATGACATAGGTCATTCCCAGAAGTATTGCGATACCCAGGAAGAGATACTTCAGTTTCTGCATTGGTCAAATTTTACAGGAAGGTTTTAAACATGCAATGCCTCTGCGTCCCACCTTCGGACATGAAATTGGACATGCAGGGCTCTGGAAGGAGGATAGAGGCGAAGCTCAGTTCGTTTATCGTTGCAGATGTTTTCTCAACGCTCCATTTTTAGGATTCCTCAAAATTAATTTCACGTGGGAGTTGAAAAGCAGGTAAACGGTCAAAGCTTTGAAATCTGGCATTATGGAAAAATGGAAAAAGTTAAAACAGTCGAAACTCCGCAGGAGAGGTTGGAATTGGCCGGAAGGTATCTGGAAGACGCAACGGAAATACTCCAGAAAGCAGGTATCGGCAGTGGGAAAACTTGCTCTCGCCAGGGGACCTGAGGAGCAAACTGAAAAAGGTCGATATGTATGACTGCTACTTGAAAAGACTGACGAGACCTGGAAAGGCATCCCTCAACCCATAACGGATATTGGAGATGGCAGTCAGCACCGGATTGTAGGACAGGCAATCTTATTTTTTATACTTGCAAGTGGCACGAACCCGGAGAAAACGATTGTACCTGCGGGATGATGGACTATTGGGGTCCGGGTCATGACTGGATATTTATCGTTTTACTGTCACCCTTCTCTCACGATGCTTCCTTCTTCCTGCGACGTTCTTTCCTTTCCCCCTTTTTCTTCCGGGTTTTGATGCGCACCATTCTTAATATTTCGTAAATGTCTTCATCGTCCGGATAGAGGAATGTCGTCCTGTCGCTGAGCGACGTTATTTCCATGAGGGGCATTATCTTTTCTTCTTCCTCTTCAATTTCCACTTCCCCGGATGATCCCATGCATTTTTCCAGAGCGGATTTCACCTTTTCCTCCCCTTCTTCCACTATCATTTCCATCCCCACTATGGTGAACTTCATCTCCGGAAAGTTCTTCAGGTCTTTGAACCGGACATACTTCACGGTAATATGCTTCTCGAGGCATTCCAGGAAGTTCTGCAACAGAAGCAAACCCTTTACCGTTCTGTAGAAATTGTTCCTGTCTATGCGGGAGCCTATCTCGTTTTCCGTGTGTCTCAGGAGGGCATTGATGTTGACCTTCTTCAGGGGGTCTGTAATGGTGAAATCCTCCCTGCGCGTTGACGATGCCATACTTATCAATTGCAGCACGATTGAGAGGCCCAGGGTCCTGTGGAGATTCTTCTTCAGAATTTCAAACATCTTCCTGTGGGACAGTATCCGGTAGTAAGAGTTTTCCAGAAATGTTCTTCCGCAATCCCTGCACCTGTATCTCTGTACCCCCTCCACTTTCCCGAATCTTATTATATTCGTACTTCCACAGTAGGGACATGTTTTGAGCGTTCCACCCTGCTTTCCGAACCTCTTCGAGAGGGGGTGGGATACCCATCCGGGCAGGTGATGGACATCGTTCAGATGGTACAGGATAGGCAGGTTGGTGAAGTGCAGGGCATCCGGAACGAAGGGGAATTCCTCTTTCAGCAGGTCCAGAAGGTCCAGACCTTTACTTTCCATCCACCTACTTGACTTCCTGAGCATGATTTTCAGATACTGATAGATGTACTTGGCTTTCTCCCCCTTTTCCTGGAGATATTCCTCTGCCCTGGAGAGTACATCGTCTTCCAGAGCGAAGAGCACGAACAGGAGCAGCGCCTCCATATAATAGGCATTCTTCCTCAACTTTTCCACCCCCATGTACAGGCTCCTGTTCTTTTCTCCGAATGAGGCCCATATACTGTTGACCCTTCCCCCTATCATCAAAGCATACCACAGGGTTGCCCTCGGAAGAGTGTCCACGACCTGGATTGCGTTTATGAGTTCCGAATAAAGAGACTCCGTATATAGTGAGATTTCAATTCCTGCATTTTGCAATGTGTAAATTTCATCTATACTTTCCTTTATGGACAGGAATCTGGAGTGCAGGTCTGCGTATTCCGGTTTCTCCTTCAGTATCTCAAGCCCTTTCCCGTCGTTGTCCATTACGTCATCCGGGTCTATGAGGTGATAGAATAACCGGGCCAGGGCATACCCTATTTCCGATTCCTTCCTGCGGGCCAGATCCATGGCCATTTCCAGCCACATGGTGGATTGTTCGAAGATGCCCCTGAGGAGGAGGGTGTAGTGAAATGCCCCTGGATTACGTCCGTAAGCGTTTCGCATAATAGGGTCAGCCATGGCTCGAAATTCCCTGAACCTCCCGGAAAGGCCTGCAAGGTGAAGTATTACGGGACCCAAGAGGGGTGAATCCCTTAGCATCCGGTCGAATATGTAGTGCCTTGGAGGATGGGCGAACTGGAACCTCCTGAAGGCCTGAATAAGAGGTTTATCAGTCGGGCCATCGCTCAGGAGGGAGTACTCGGCGTAGTACCTGTCTATGAGATTGTTTTCCGTAGCGGCCACTGGAGAAAGTTTAATGGAACTGGATGTTCAACAACAAATAGTGAAAATTCATGTTTCGAATTCCGGGGCATGTTTTATGATGGATTTCCGGCATGATGAAGTGTATGTTCTTGAGAAAGAGTAGTGCTATGAGTCCCGCTGGACGGTCTTTTTCCGCTTAACAACAAAATTATTCATTTATTGTCACATATTTGACAACAATCATGTTTAGACCTTAAACTTTGAGCATGAGAATGGTGAAACGATTCGACCTGGAAGATGGATTATCGGTAGCATTCGTGGAAGGGGATTCCCTGATACCGGATATGGTGGCGTATCCGTCGGTCAGGGACAGGGTCAGGATACTGGAAAGCGGTTCTGTCGGTCGCCTTTACCTTCTGAATGAAAACGACCTGCCGGTGATAATAATAGACGGAGAAGCGCTGAAGGGTGGAAAACAGAACAGAACCCTTCGATTTACCCTTGTTCTCGGGAAGGGCAGGCACGAGATTCCAGCCTTCTGTATAGAGAGGGGAAGGTGGGGGAGAAGGAACAGGTACGGGGATTATGAAGAGCGGGAATGGAGGGCAGGTGAGGAGCTGTGGAATCTGCAGAGGGCCATCGATACGATGGAGCATCTCCGGAGGGTCGTGGAGGAGCTCTGCGGACCTGTCCCTGATCCCCGCGAGCCCTATGCTTATCTATTCGAACTTTCCAGGCAACTCCGTGATGAAATCGCTTCCGGTGGAAGATACGTGGGGGACCTTGCTCTGCTGGTGAAGATACTCCACCTTCTCTTCATTTACAGGGGACTGGAAGATGCGACTTTCCTTTACTTTGCCAGCGATGTTCTCGATGAGGTGTTTTATCTGACTGCTGATGAGATGCGGGAAATCCTGCCCGGGGCCCCTGTACCCGATACGCAGAAGGAGACCATCCTGAGGATGCTGTCGAATGTAGATGATAGGGAGTTTCCGGAGGAGATGAAGAGGGTGAGGCAGATGCGAATCGAAAAGGACAGCCTGTGCCAGTATGCAAGGGAAGTCCTTGATAGATACAGGCGGTTCTACATGCGCAGAATCGATGAACTTCGTCTGGAAAGGGATTTGAGGGAAAGGCAATTCTCTCGTACCGGGGTCCTGCCCCATGCCTTCAGAATGATGTACATAGGAGCAGACCAGTCGGATGTGTGGGGGACGGTCGACCACTTCATGAGAATGGAGAACGTAATCAACTCCACGGAGGACTTCCTGGAAGTATTCGAAAAGAGGAATAGAAAGGTGGAAATACCCGATGTGGAGGTCCCGTCCCCTGCCACTTCAGCAGTTTTCATGAAGAGCGGAATCCCTCTGGTCTTCGAGGAGATAGCCAATCCGGAGGCCTTCAGGGACTATTTCCCCTATCTCCTGCGGTCCTTCATCATGTTCGGGGATTACATGGAACCCGCTTCTGCTATGGGTGTGGAGGAATTCCTGGCGGGTGTGAATAAACCTCACGGTAATGGGGTTCGGACCTATGAAGTCTCCGGAAACAGGATAATGGAGGCGCCGGGCAGACGGGAGACCTACTACAACGGCACGCTGGCCCACAGGGTTGTGTACAATGTGAGAGCGGGGAGGATTTTATGATGCTCCTGCCACTGCTTTTTTCCTGGGAAGAGGTGACCGGCAGGTGGATATGGAACGATGTGGAGGTCATATGGGTTTACAGGGAGGGAGAGAGGGAGGATGGCGTTTCCCTCCCCTGGCTGGAATTCATAGACAGAAAGACCGGAAGGGTGCTGATGAAGACGTATCGATACGGGGAGGGCATGTCTGCCACGCTCATCGATAGTGTTCTGATAATGGATTTCGATGGGGATGGGGTGGATGAGATTCTCCTTACCTTTTCCTGGCTGGGCTCTGCGGGATACGAATCCACCTACATAATGGAGAGGAGTGGAGACGGTATAGAAGTGGTCTTCCATGAGGAAACCCATCCCCTGGATACGATAATGGATATGGACGGGGATGGGGACCTGGAGCTGGTGATGTCCGGCGGGACCTTCTTCGTCATGACGTGCAATGCATGTAAACCGGTGTATTATCTCGTTTATGCCTACTCGAACGGAAGGTGGAGGTGCTCCCGCCAGCTGACGATGGATTACAATCTTCGTCATGCGAATGGAAATTATCGATTTTCCCCTTCGGATTCCGTCATAGGTGGATACATGTCTCTGCGGGATTTGCAGAGGGTGGCGTTTCTTCTCTATGGAGGCAGGATGGGGGAGGCCAGGAGATTCTTCCTGAGCAGGTGGAGAGGGGATGGTGCAGAGGAGGGGTGGAGGAGGTTGATGGAAGATGTGGAGAGCAATAGGGTTCTAAGGTGCATCTATCCACAGCGGAGGGAGAGATGAAGGATTATATATGCCGGAAGTTGCAGTACGAGCTGGAGCGCATGGGCAGGAAACCCCATTACTCGTGCGGGAAAGTGAAGCATTATCTGGAAAGGATTCGCCGGAGGGGTGAGCCCTGTCTTATGGCTTTTCTGAGGAGGATTCTAAATGCGTGCTCCCGCGGGGATTATGAGGAAGGGATATCTTTCGTAAAGCGTGCAGTTTCCGGGTGTTGTTTGCGGTAGTAAAATTTCCCCGTGGCCGAAAAGACTTCCCCCATTTACAGGCAGTATAAGAGGCTCAAGGAAAAGTACAGGGACGCCATACTCCTGTTTCGACTGGGGGATTTCTACGAGATGTTCTTCGAAGACGCATACAAGGCCTCGAAGGTCCTCAATCTAACCCTCACTTCCAAGCCCATGGGGAAAAATCTCCGGGTTCCCATGTGCGGAATTCCAGTCAAGGCCGCCAACTCCTACATAAAGCGCCTCCTGAATGCTGGATACAAGGTGGCCATCGCGGAGCAGATGGACGAGATGGAGACGAAGAGGCTCATGAAGAGGGAGGTGGTGGAGGTTCTCACTCCGGGGACCATCATGGATGAGGACTTTCTGAGCGATTCGGAAAACAATTACATCGCCGGTATATTCAGGGATGGGGGGAAAGTGGGTCTTTCTCTCCTGGATGTTTCCACGGGGGAATTCACCCTGTACGAGGGGAGGATGGACGAGGTGGTGGACTTCCTGAACCGGATGGATGTGCGTGAAATCGTGGTGCCAGAGGGGATGGATTTCGCCCGCAGACTTTCCAGGAGTGTGCATCAGGTGGAGTTTCCTTCCGTGGAATTCGATTTCGTCTCTGCAAAGGAGGTTATAAAGGATTTCTTTGGAAGGGGTATCGAATCCTTCGTTGGTCTCAGGATTCCGGTGGCGTCGGTCAGGGCGGCAGGGGCCCTTTTGAGATACGTGCGGCAGAACAAAGGGGGTCTCGTAAAGCACATAAGGCACCTGAGGGTGGGTAAACTGGGCAACTACATGATTCTCGACCCTCAGACCATACGCAATCTGGAACTGGTGGATAATATACGGGGAGATGCTTCTGGGATGACCCTCCTGCGGGTACTGGACAGGTGCGTTACCCCCGTGGGAAAGAGGGCTCTGCGCCGGGCCATACTGAATCCATACAGGAATCCCGACAGGATAGAAAGGCGTCTGGACAGGATAGAAGCGCTGATGGAGATGGACAGGAAACTCAGGAGTGTGAGGGATATACTGTCCCGCATGGGGGACCCGGAGAGGAAGATGGGGAAGGTGTCCATGGGCAGGATTTCCCCTGTAGAGATGCGGAATCTGGCCCTGTCCATGACCCTGTGGAAGGAGGTGAAGGAAGAGCTATCCCCCCTTGCCCCCTTTCAGGATTTCTTCAGGGAGTCCGAATCCCTCGAAGAGATAGCCGGAAAGATTCTGAGTACCCTGTCGGAGAATCCACCCTACAATATTTCGGAGGGAAATGTGGTCAGGGAGGGGGTGGATGAGAATCTGGACAGGTACAGGAAGGTGCTGGAGGATGCTGCCCGCAGGTTGAAGGAACTGGAGGAGAGGGAGCGGGAGGCCACGGGCATTCCCACCCTTCGCATAGGATATAACTCTGTCTTCGGTTATTACATAGAAATCACGAAACCCCACAGGGACAGGGTTCCGGACCACTGGGAAGGGGTCCAGACGCTGGTTAACACCATCCGCTTCAAGAGTCCGGAGCTGGTCGAAATCGAAAGGGAAATCGTCGAGGCGAAGGAGCGCATCCTCTCGATAGAGAAGCTCATTTTCGACCAGTTGAGGAACCTTCTGCTCTCCAATGCCCCTGTTCTCAGGCGATTCTTCGAATACCTGGGGGAACTGGACCTGGATGCATCCATCGCCACCGTTTCCATAGAGAGGAAGTTCGTTCGTCCCACCTTCAATTCCGAAGGTCTTTACGAAATCAGAGGGGGGAGGCATCCGGTGGTGGAGGAGACTGCGGAGGAATTCATACCCAACGATTTGCACCTGGACGATGAGCAGACCATAATAATCCTTACGGGTCCCAATATGTCAGGTAAGTCCACATATCTGCGTCAGAACGCCCTTATAGTGCTGATGGCCCATATGGGATTCTTCGTCCCGGCCGAATCGGCCAGGATAAATCTCACAGACAGGGTCTTCAGCAGGGTGGGGGCTTCCGATGACATATCCCGGGGACTCTCCACCTTCATGGCGGAGATGGTGGAAACGGCCACCATTCTTAACAATGCCACCCGCAACAGTTTTGTTATCCTGGACGAAGTGGGCAGGGGCACATCCACCTTCGACGGGATGGCCATAGCGAGGGCGGTGGTGGAATACCTTTCCAGATTCGTGAGGGCCAGGACCCTCTTTGCAACCCACTATTCGGAACTCGCTTCTCTGGAGGACGAACTGGACAACGTTTCCTCCTACACGATGGAGGTCAGGGAATTCGGGGATGAGGTCATATTCACCCGCAGGGTGGTGAGGGGAAGGAGCGACCGCAGTTATGGCGTGTACGTGGCCCGCATAGCAGGGCTGCCGGATTGGGTGGTGAAGAGGGCGCAGGAGTTGCTCCTGGAGTACGAGGCCAGCAGAGGGCCCGAATTCCTCCTGAATCTGGACCCGGATAATCTCACTCCCCGTCAGGCTCTCGAATTGCTGTACCGTCTGAAGGAGATGGCAGAAAAGAAGAACGATTAGCTCTGTCCCAGTTTCTCCGCTATCCGGTGAAGCATTTCCCTGCAGAATCCGAATGGCCTGTCAGATGGAGCGACGCAGGTGAGGGCCCTTTCGGGACCGATGGACAATATCAACAGGGTTATACTCTTGCCGACGGCTATCAGTTCATTCATGTTCAGTTTCTCCATTCTGATGAGAAGGTCCTCTATCTGCCCGGTGCTCAGGAATTCCGTCATGTCCACATCCTCCACGTATTTTCGCGCTTTTCTATCGAATATGCCGATTGCGAGGATATCCTTATACCTGCTTTTTAGTTCCCCTATGGACATGCTTCTTCAACCTCCTCACCGATTGCCGTATGATTCCCAGGAATCTCTTTTCCATACAGTATCCCATCAATACCGTATCACCTTCCCTCATGATGTACAGGGCTCCCCCTTTACCGGTGCACATGAGTTCGGACAGCCCCTCCACTATTTTTCCGGCGGATTCCCACAGTTGCATGACCTCTTTTATCTTCTCATCCCTTACGTTCTGGCTCCCGATGATTCTGTCCCCCATCACCAGTGCGAACCAGCCGGTCTCCGGTGTGGGGCACGTGGATTCTTCCACCTCCGTCACCTCTTCCCGGGTCTGCCCTGAGGGACTCAGAAAAACTGCCTGGAGTATGGCATCTTCTATGGGAAGGGAAAATTCTTCCATTACGGATGCGGTTTCCACCTGAACTTTACCCCTGTAGGACGCCACATACCGGATGCAGTCTTCGCTATCTCCCCGGGAGAACCAGGTTATGGTTCCGTCCTTTACGTGTATTTCCGCATCCTCCGTCTTTATTACATACGAGCCTTCCAGAACTTTGAGCATCTGAAGGGTATCCAGCAGCGACAAATCCCCCTTAATCTCCAGCATTTTCAAAACTCTCCAGTGCTCTCTTTATGGCGGCCCTCCAGAAGCCGAGGCTCGTTTCCCTCAATATCCCCGACGCCAGTACGTACCGGCTATCGGGCAGGGCGGTAAATAGCACGTATCCCCTCTCCATCTCGAAGGTGAGACTTTTGAAGTCCTGGAGGGCTTTCCTTATGAATGGATTCCGTGCGTTCTTCTGCCTTTCCAGGACTGTGTAGTTGAATATGTGCAGGAGATTTTCCTTGACTTTATCTCTGGATTCGACTGCGTCTTTCCACATATCCAGCACCACCTTCCTGTCGATGGTATCTATCAGCACAAGGAACCTGCAACCCCTTACCTCATGGAACAGTTCTTCCAGCCTTCTTTTCAGTCTTTCCATTTCATTCCTCCACTATCTTCAATATCTGGGGAGTTATTTCGTCTATTATCCTCCTCAGGGCCCCTATTCCCAGCTCGCTCGTCGTTGCGCCCATTATTCCATAATTCCCTATTACCACCATCTGGAGGTGGGCGGCTTCCAGCTCCAGAACGACACTCCTTAAGGGACCGTCTATCTCCTCCGGCATGCTGGAGACGAACTTGTTTATTTCGTACCACAGGTCCGCATGAAAGGCCGCAGCCGCTTCCTCATCGTAATCGGGGACATCCATCAGGGATACGAGCATGAAACCATCCCTATCGAAGAGGGCAAGCCCGAGAATCTGGGGAACCTGTTCCTTTACTTTCTTAAATATTTCCAGAACCTCTTTCATACGATCAGCCTTTCTCTCGAAAAAAATTTACATTCGTCGCTATACATATAATTTTAAATCCTGACTGCCCGGAGGCAAATTTCACACTTTAATACCTGTAGTGTTGCCTCTAATCAATCCAGCGAGGTTATGCCGACAGCATTCTTCATGCCCTGTTATCCATGAATATCTTCTTTAAACTTTTCGCCATCATGTCCAATCTGAAGAAAATCGTTTCCGCATCCCTCTTCCTTTTTATGATGGCTGCCCTGTATGGGTTCCTCATGCGCTGGTACAACGCCTTCGGCCTTCCGGGGTTCGACTACTTCCGGTTCCTGCAGGCCCATTCCCATGTGGCTTTTCTGGGATGGGGATTCGTGGCTGCATCCGCCCTCCACGTCCTGACATTCGGTGACGGTTGCAGGGGGCGCAGGGGAATCTTCGTTTCCCTGTGGATTATGCTCTTTTCAATGGCTTCCATCCTCATAACATTTCCCCTCTACGGGTACAGGGGGCTGACCGTTGTGTTCCTTTCCCTCTTTGTTCTGGCCTCCTATGTGTATTCCTTCTGCTTCTTCCAGTGCATAAAGGGAAGGAAGGGCCTGACGTACAGATTCATCCGATTTTCCATACTCCTGTATCTGATTTCCACTTTCGCCATCTGGGCCCTGGCTCCCATAATCATCCTCATAGGTAAGAATACGGCCCTTTACTTCAACGATATATATTTCTTTCTGCACTTCCTTTACAACGGATTCTTCGTCTTCGCGATTTCGGGACTCTTCTTCCACGTGTTCGGTGTGCGGGAGGATTACGTTTGGAAATTCTTCTACCTGAACGCAGTTGCCGTGTTTCCCGCGTACGCCCTTTCCCTGCTATGGAAGGCGGTTCCCGTATGGGTCAACGGTCTGGGACTTGCAGCGGCTATCCTGCAGTTGATTGCAGTTTACTGGCTCGTGAAGGGGTTTTCGGAGGCTGTGTCTGGATTGTCCCTTTCCTGTAAACTGGTCGTGGGTGCTGGAGTCCTCTCCTATGCTCTGAAGGTGGTGATTCAACTGTTCTCTGCTTTTCCTCCTGTGGTATCTGCTGCGGTTTCTCTCAAACCCTATCTGGTAATCGGCTACCTCCATCTCATAACTCTGGGCTTCATGAGCACCCTTCTGATATACTTCCTGGTGGATTCGGGTCTCGTACGGAGAAATGCTATCTTCGATGCGGGATTCTGGTCCTTCTTCTACAGCGGAGCCCTGAAGGTGACCCTTCTCATAACGGCTGGCCTTGCCATGTGGTGGATGGACATCAGGCTCCGGTACATCAATCAGATTCTCTTCTGGATAACCGTTTTCCTGTACTCGGGGGTGCTCCTCATGTGGGTGGGGAGCCTTCTGCCCGCGGATAGGGGGAAGGACATCAGAGATTCAGTATGACTTTTGCCATCAGGAAGTAGGATGTCAGGGTTATGACGTCCCCCAGAGTGGTTATGAGGGGAGCCGATATGGTGGCGGGGTCCCACCCCAGTTTCTTCACCAGGAAGGGCAGAGAGAAGCCCACCATGTTGGCCACCACGGCCGATATCATGATGGCGCTGCTCACCACTATGGCGAGAGGGATGAATGAGGGTTCCCTCAGATAGGCGATTATACTCATTCCGGCCCCCACTATGAGGGCTATGAGGAAGGATGTGGTGAGCTCCTTGAAGAAATACCTGAGGAAAGCCCTGAAGTTCAATTCGAATTCCCCTGTGGCTATGGCCCTTATGGCGAATGTGGCACTCTGAGAGCCCATGACCCCCGTGGTATTCATAAGGTTGGGAATGAAGAAGGAAAGGATGATGAGTTTCGCCAGTTCGTTCTGGAAGTAATTGAGTATCATCCCTGATATGTTCCCCAGTATGAGCATGGCCAGTATGGTGGGAAGCCTCTTCTTCATCTTTTCCCACTGGGACAGGCGGAAGTACTGGTCTTCCGGGTCCACCACACCTGCGAATTTGTACATGTCTTCCGTGGCTTCCTCCTCCATGATGTCGATTACGTCGTCTATGGTGATGACTCCGAGGAGTTTGTTTTCGCTATCCACCACCGGTACTGCTATCATGTTGTAGTCCTGTATGATGCGGGCGGCTTTTTCCTGGTCATCCGTCGCACGGACATACCGGGGTAAAATCATGAGCTTCGTTATGGGCTCGTCCTTTTCTGCCTTGATGAGGTCTATCAATTCCACGATTCCATTGAGACGGCGCTTGTCATCCACCACATAGACCTGATACAGGACCTCGTCGGGCAACTCCTTGGCTTCCCGAATCAGTTTCTTCAGGGTTTCTCCGGCTGTGGTGTCCATGGTCACTTCGACGAATTCCGGTGTCATTATTCTGCCGCAGGAGTCTTCCGGATAGTTCAGGAGAATCATGGTCTTCTTCCGCTCTTCCGGGGAAAGGCCGGATAGAATCTTCCTGGCAATCTGCACCGGGAGTTCATCCAGGAGTTCTGCCCTGTCGTCGGGGTCCATGTCTTCGAATATGGATATAACCTCCTCGTCCTTCAGCTTTCTTACCAGTTTTTCCACTTCCTCCGGGTCCATTTCCGACAGGAGTTCTGCGGCGTAATCCTTGGGGAGTACGCGGAAGATGACGGCCTTTTCCATATCCGTCAGGTCCTCGAAGGTTTCCAGAATGTCAACCGGATGAAACTGGGTTAGGAAGTTCTTGAGACCCTGGAGGTTCCCCGCTCTTATGAGTTCCTTTATTTCCGGGACCAGGAGACTCTTTATTACCAGCATGGGGAACCTCCGCTTTCATGGGGTGTTCGAAAAGTTTAATGTTGATGCCGGAAGTACACAGTCCTCGCTGTATTTTTTCGCTCCCCGAGGTGTATAATTGAAACATTGAAATTGGGCGGAATACGGGCTCCTGTGTGCGGTGTGGATGTGGGTATAAGAAGGAGTGCGGTGGCGGCCCTGAAGGGGCGGGACGTGATCTACGTGGGAACCCCGATGCGTATGGAATGCATCCTCTGCGGTGTGGATGCGCCCCTGACCCTTTCGGATGGGCCTTTCAGGGATTGCGACAGGGAGGTTTTGAAACTGGGAATACCCCTTTATCCTGTGAACATGGGATTTATGAAGGCCATACACGAAGAGGCCCTGGGACTGATTCTTGAACTGAAGTGCTCCTATGCGATGGAGGTGTATCCCCATGCAACCCGCAGGTTGCTCGGATTTTCCTTCAGCAAGAGGAATATCGATGGAAGGAGAAGAATCGAGGAGAATCTTAGGAGGTACCTGAATACGGGAATTCATGCGAATTTCGATGCCGATGAACTGGATGCCCTGACCGCTGCTCTGACGGTGGCACTCTTTTTGGAAGGAAGGTCATCGTTTCTGGGTCGCGAATGCAGAATCCTGGTTCCGGACCCCCCGGGGAGTGGCGAAAATTGAGGCTATAAAATTTTCAGACCATGATAATCTACGGGATACTGATGTTCGTGTATATACTGCTCGTGCTCATCCTCATAGGTATAGTGCTCATACAGGAGCCGAAGAGTGCTGGACTGGGGGGAATGTTCGGTGGTGGGGCTGAAACCGTATTCGGCGCAAAAGGAGCGGCCACATTCTTCACGAAACTTACCGCGGGTCTGGGTGCTGCTTATATGGTTCTTTCCCTCATCCTTTCCATCCTCAACAGGCCTGCGGTGGGCGGCTCTGCCATAGAGAGGGCCATACAGAAGGATGAGGTGCTGAAGAAACTCAACATCCCCACTCAGCCCGCCCAGCCTGCTCAGCCATCCCAGCAGGCTCCCCAGAATCCCCAGCCGGTAGGCGGGCAGTAGCAGGTGAATCCGCAAGCAAAGGAGGAATGGGTCATGAAGGCTATAATAGAAGTGTCTGGAACGCAGATAGAGGTTAAGAAAGGGGATACCATAGTGGTGAATCGTCTTGCCGCCGACGAGGGGGAGAAGGTGGAATTCGACAGGGTGGTCTTCGTGAAGGATGGGAATGAGAATCTCTTTGGAACCCCATACGTGGAGGGGGCGAAGGTGGTGGGGAAGGTCCTCCGTCATTTCAAGGGCAGGAAGATTCTCGTTTTCAAGTACAAGAGGAAGAAGAATTATCGCCGCAGGAGAGGGCACAGGCAGCACCTGACGGAGGTGGTGATAGAGGATATCATCAGGGGATGATATGGAGGAATTTGCCTCTGTTATAGAAAGATATCGGAAATTGGAGGATGAAGTAACCCGCCTCAGTCAGGAAGGGAATTTCGACAAACTGAAGGAGATTCTGCCCGAATACAATCGGTTGAAGGATGCGGTATCGAAGATCAGGGAACTGGAGGATGCTCTTTCTTATATGGAGGAGCTGGAGGGGATGGCGGATGAAGACCCCTCCCTCAGGGATGAGGTGGAGGCGGAGATCGAAGAGACCCGCCTCAGGGTGGAGCGTTTGAGGAAGGAAATAAGGAGTCTTCTCATCCCCCGCGACCCCAATTACGATAGCAATGTCATACTGGAGATACGGGCCGGAGCGGGGGGAGAGGAGGCTGCCCTCTTCGCTGCTGACCTTCTGAGGATGTACGTCAGGTATGCGGAGAAGAAGGGCTGGAAGGTTTCGATTACCCATGCCCACGAAACGGACCTGGGAGGATATAAGGAAGTGGCTGTTCTGATAGAGGGGAAGGGGGCATACGGAAGGTTGAAGTACGAGGGTGGAGTTCACAGGGTTCAGAGGATTCCCGTCACGGAGACCGGAGGCCGAATCCACACTTCGACCGTGAGCGTCGTGGTGATGCCCGAGTATCAGGATACATCGGATGTGGAAATAAAGCCCGATGATTTGAGGATAGAAACCATGAGGGCTTCGGGGGCAGGGGGGCAGCACGTGAACAAGACGGAGTCTGCTGTCCGCATCACGCACATACCCACGGGTATAGTGGTTCATGTTCAGGATGAGAGGAGTCAGCATCAGAATAAGGCCAAAGCCCTCAGGATTCTGAAGTCCAAGTTGAAGGAACTCAGGGAGAGGGAGAAGAGGGAAAAACTGGGCCAGATTCGAAGGAGCATGGTGGGGACGATGGAGAGGAGCGAAAAGATAAGGACTTACAACTGGCCTCAGAACAGGGTCACCGACCATCGACTTTCCGGGGATGAGAAAAATTACCCTCTGGACAGGATTATGGAGGGGGACCTGGATCAGTTGCTGGACAATCTCGAGAAGATGGCGCTTTCCCGAATGGAAGAGGAGATGGTTGATTGATGCGTATAACTCATGTAATGGCCCACTTTCCCTTTGAGGAATGTCATATAGAGCGTCTGGAGAAGGTCCTATCTGCTCTGGGCGAACCCCTCATAAAGGAGCCGTTTTTCAGGGGAAAGAACGTCCGGTTATATGCGAGCAAAAGGGGAATATTCTGGTTTGCTGGCATCGAGGATAATATGAATACGGATTGGGTTCCTTTCTGGACGGAAAGATTTACACATAATTTCATGAATTTGCTAATTTTGTTTATAGAAGTGGAGAGGGATACTTTGAATAATATGACAAATTCGTTCCCCGGAGGGGTATCCGTTCACGGGGGGATTATATCCTCCAGAAGGAGGAAATTTTTCGTAAGCGGGGAAAATAAATTGCCGCTCGAATTCGTATCTGTTCGGATTCCTCACAGCGGCATAGAGGTGGCCTTTTACAGCAAAAGTGGTGAGATTCCTGTCGATGGAAATGCGATAAGGGAGGTGGAACTTCGTCTTCTTCCTGAGGTCGTGTCCCTTTATGGGGATGTTTTTAAGAGCCTTTCTGTCCCTCTGAAGAGATTTGACGAGATTCTGGAAGTGGACCTGGGAGAGCAGACTGTACTGCTGGCGGGGAAGGAGCCATATCACAGGGCTATAGTTCGATTCCGTCCTGATGAGAAGAGATTTGCGGGCAGGGGACTCAACATCCTGAGCCTCCGTATGGAAACTTCCTCTGTCTGAGGCTGTTCCCTATATACTTTACGCATGGAAAGCTGGTCCATATTATTCAATTTCGAAATAATCACTCCCCTGATAATGGCGGGTGCCAGTCCGGCGGAGCCGGAGGTCAGAGAGCAATCCATAAACGGGATTTTCCGCTGGTGGTTTCGATTCATCAATGCCCATAAAGTGTCCAGTGTTAAGGAACTCTTCGATGAAGAAAGCAGGGTGTTCGGCTCACAGAAGGAGGCAAAGCCATTCAGGATGCGGGTGCTGGATAGGGATAAATTGAAGGGGAATTTCAAAGCATATCTCAGGATGAACGATGCTTCCAGGAAAAACATCTATAGATTGGCTTTCGAGCCGGAGCAGGCATTTATCCTGAATATTCAGGAGGATTTAAGGACAGGCATTGCGGATGAGCTGGAAAGTATTGTAAAGTTCCTTTCCCTCCTCGGAGGGGCTGGTGCCAGGTGGAGGAGGGGTTTCGGAAGCCTGATGGAAGCGGATTTTATTCCATCATCCGATACACCCGAAGGACTGGTGGAGGAATATAAATCTGTCCTTCAACTGAACGGGAAATCGTTCAGGGCAACCTATGGGGATGCGGGGCTTTTCATGAACCTGACCAGCACCTCCATATTCCTGGTCTTCCCGGAAGGGGGCTTCTGGAGCGGATGGGAAGGAGCCATGAATAGTCTGAGGGACAGGATTTATAGACCTTTGAAGGGTAAATCGAAAAGCATTACCATAAGGGGATACAGGGGCAGTCCCCTGATAATTCAGATAAAGAAGAACGGGAGCGGAAAATACTACGGAGTCATCATGGTCTTCCGCAGGTGGAAATCTGGAGCGGATTTTCTCAGAGATGTTTTGAAGTTGAAATCCGGACTTAGAGTTGTGGGTATCCATAAGGTATGAAAGGTCAATTCAGGATTTTAATCGGGGTGTGGGGTAACCCGGAAATATGGAAGGAGGTAAAGTATTCTTATAAGGGTGAAGAGGTTTCTTCCCCCAGCTCCTATGCTGTTATACATCGCCTGGATAAGCCGGATTTGAGCGTTGTTGTGA
>WGAQ01000165.1 GCA_015494735.1 Caldifarciminota bacterium
TACAAATTCATAATGGCCAAGCGATTTCTTTCCCTGTTCGTTATCATATCCACCTTCCTTCTGTTTCTGATACTGGGAACCGCCATACTGATAACATATCAGGCGATGAGCTATCTGCAACAGGTCAGGGAAAATATCCGCATACAGGCTTTCCTGGAGACGGACCTGACGAAAGTGGACAGTCTGCGCATATCCACCATACTCTCCGTGATGGCAGGTGTGGATTCCTTTTATTTCAAGAGCAGTCAGGAGGCTTTCGAGGAACTCAGGAGCAGGTTCAGGAGTGAAGAGGAAATATTCGATGAAATAGACCCATCCCATCTTCCGGCCTCATTCGTCATACTCCCCAGACCCTACTGGACGCGGAGCGACCTTCTGGAGGCCATTGCCGAGAAGGTATCCGTGGTGGAGGGCATAAACGACGTCTATTACGGAGGCAGGTGGATAAGGGCTCTGGAGAAACTCACCGGGATATTCCTCATGGTGAGCGTTTTCGTTATCATCCTCATCTTCTTCACCTTCCTCTTCATTTCATCCCATGCAATTCGTATTACGCTGAACGACCACAGGGATGCCATATACGTTCTGAAGCTGTCGGGGGCGCCGTCATGGAAACTCTATCTGCCGTTTCGCCTCATGGGCATCTTCTATGGATTTATGGCCTCTGTCCTCACGTATCTGGTGATAAATGGTGTAATCTACATGCTGCGCTCTGCCGGATATACTCTGTTCCCATTCCCCAACTACCTGCTTCTGGCCATAGTTCCATTTGGTATCCTTCTGGGATACATAGCCTCGGAGAATGCTCTGAGGGACCTTTCTCCCGGGCATGTCTAAGAAGCGCCTCGATGTCCTGATGGTGGAAAGGGGTCTGGTGGAGAGCCGGGAGAAGGCTCAGGCCCTTATTCGGACCGGTCAGGTACTTGTCGATGGTCAGGTGGTCATAAAACCCTCGGCCCGATTCGGGGTGGATGTATCCATAGAGGTGAAGCAACCCCTGAAGTATGTTTCCAGGGGTGGTTATAAACTGGAATGGGCTCTGGACAACTTCGGTGTCGATGTTTCGGGATTCGTGTGCCTGGATGTGGGGGCCTCCACCGGAGGTTTTACCGACTGTCTCCTTCAGAGGGGGGCGGAGAGGGTATATGCTGTGGATGTGGGCAGGGGGCAACTGGACTGGAAACTCAGGAATGATCTCCGTGTAGTCGTTCTGGAGAAGGTTCACGCGGCCCGTATGACCAGGGAGCATGTCCCGGAGGATGTGGACCTCATAACCATAGACGTATCCTTCATTTCCCTCAGGAAGATTCTCGACAATGTGGTGCGTTTCAAAAAGCCCGATGGCAGGATAATCGCCCTTATAAAGCCCCAGTTCGAGGTCCATCCCAGGTACGTGGGGAAGGGGGGAGTGGTCAGGAGCAGGGAGGCGAAGAGGTGGGCCATAGAGAGGGTGGTGGAAAAGTTCCGGGAACTCGGCCTTCCCGTATCGGGTATAATCAAATCCAGACCCAGGGGACCGAAGGGGAATGAGGAATTCTTCATATACTCGTCCCCCGGACACGAATTGAAAGACATCGAATCCGCCATCGAAGAGGCTCTGGATATGGAGGTTTAATGGTCCTGTAAAAACATCTTCGACAGAGTGAAGAAGAGGAGATGAGACGAACTGTGCGCAAATGCAGTGGAGTAAACCCTTCTTTACTTCTATCGGTACTTATTACACCTGCTTCTGGAAGCCTGAGCCTGTCGGAGTACTCCTTTAGGGTGGAGCATTAATCAATTCTGGATGGGATTCTGCTCCTGTATCCCCGGATGAATTCCTGTGCAGTCATCTTTTTCTTCCCCGCCGGTTGAATCTCCAGTATCTCCACTGCACCCCCTTCTGCCCCGATAAGCAGTCTGCTTCCTTCGAGCACCACTTCGCCGGGGCGAGCTTCCATTTCCACCGGCCTCGCCCTGTATATCTTCACGTAAATCTCTCCGAGTTTCATTCGGGCTGCTGGAGTGGGGGAAAGGGCGTTTATCTTCCGAACTATGGATATGTAATCCTCCTCTGGAGATATCCAGAGTTCCTCCTTTTTAATCTTTTTCGCGTAGGAGGAGGGCCCTTCCTGGGGTTTCGTTCTAACTTTCCCTTCCATGAAGAGGTTTATCGCTTCCATCAGGAGCCTGGATGCTGTCTCCAGAAGGCGGGGAAGGACATCTCCCTTCGTTTCCTCTATGGTGTAATCCACTCTCTCCTGAAGGACGATTTCCCCCGCATCCACCTTCTCATTCATCACTATTATGGATAGGCCCAGGGGATAACCGTCCATCATGGCCCTCTCGATGGGTGCTGCACCCCTGTACATGGGGAGCAGGGACGGGTGAACATTCAGGGGGGCGATGGTGGGTAGTTGCAGGGTTTTACTGCGTAAAATCTTCCCATAATCGGCCACCACGATGAAATGGGGTCTCTCCTCGAATTCGATGTCTTCGGGTTTTTCCGCCTGAATCACGGGAATACTCCGCTTTTCCGCCTCTTCTTTTATGGGAGGGGGAGTGAGTTTCCTGCCCCTGCCTGCGGGTCTGTCGGGGATGGTGATGACTTTGCTTATGATGAAGCCTCTGTCTGATAGGATTTCGAACAGACGCTTTCCGAATTCGCCACTCGAAAAATAATAGACTGTCGGACTTTTCTCCATGGGTGGCAAATTTTAATCCCGTGGCCCGTTCCCCTTTCGAATCTCCGCCGGTCGCATGTGGGGAACTGGTCCTCCATCCTGTAAACTTTGGACCACACGGTATGCACGACATCTCCCGCATAAGGAACTTTTCCATAATCGCCCATATAGACCATGGTAAGTCCACCCTTGCGGACAGAATGCTGGAAATCACCCATACCCTGCGGGCGGATGAGATAAAGGAGCAGGTTCTGGATTCCATGGACCTGGAGAGGGAAAGGGGTATCACCATAAAGATGCACCCGGTCCGAATGGAGTATAAGGGGTATATCCTGAACCTTATAGACACACCGGGACATGTGGATTTCACATACGAGGTTTCCAGAAGTCTCAAAGCGGTGGAGGGGGCCATTCTCCTGGTGGATGCCTCTCAGGGGATAGAAGCCCAGACCATCTCGAACCTGTATCTGGCTCTGGAGCAGGACCTGGAGATTATACCCGTCATCAACAAGATAGACCTGCCCAATGCAGAGGTGGAGAGGGTGGAGGCACAGATAAAGGACCTTCTGGGGGATGTGGAGGTTCTGAAGATTTCGGCGAAACTGGGGTGGGGAGTGGAGGAGCTTCTGGAAAAGATTATAGAGAAGGTGCCTCCTCCGAAGACGGAGAGCGACAGGCTCAGGGCGTTGATTTTCGATGCCAAATTCGACAACTATCTGGGAGTAATTCCCTACATCCGCGTTTTCGATGGGGAAATCAAAAGGGGAATGAAGATTAGATTCAAGCATACTGGTCTGGAATACGAGGTCATCGATGTGGGATACTTCCATCCAAAGGGATTCAGGAAGGCGGATTCCCTGAAGGCTGGCGAAATCGGATACATAACTGCCAACATCAGGAATATAAGGGAAGCGAGGGTGGGCGATACCATAGTGGATGCCAGATATCCGGACACGCCTGCTGTCCCCGGTTTCAGGGAAGTGAAGCCCATGATATTCGCCGGCATATACCCCATAAATCCATCCGAATACGATTTGCTGGAAAAGGTGCTGGAAAAACTCTCCCTGAACGACGCATCCCTGACCTGGATTGGTGAAAATTCCCCGGCTCTGGGAGCCGGTTTTCGGGTCGGATTTCTGGGGCTTCTCCACATGGAAATCGTGAAGGAGAGGCTGAAGAGGGAATATGACATGGACATAATCATCACCAGCCCCAATGTGGAATACAAGGTGGTTCTAAAGAATGGGGAAGAATTAATCATCGACAATCCCAAGGACTTTCCCGATGTATATGAAAAGGCTTTCGAGCCTTACGCCCTGGTGAAGGTGATTACACCATCGGAATATCTGGGGAATGTGATGCAGGTCCTTCAGAACAGGAGGGGCATTCAGAAGGATTTCAAGTATCTGGATGAGAAACTGGTGGAACTGGAATACGAGGTCATCGATGTGGGATACTTCCATCCAAAGGGATTCAGGAAGGCGGATTCCCTGAAGGCTGGCGAAATCGGATACATAACTGCCAACATCAGGAATATA
>WGAQ01000166.1 GCA_015494735.1 Caldifarciminota bacterium
GACGAGCTGTACCTGGATGCGGTGGAGTTCCTGGAGAAGATGGGGTGCAGGGAGAAACCCTGCCACTGGGTGGGCCTGTCCATGGGAGGATTCATCGGAATGCGAATCGCTGCAAGGCAGCCGGGTCTCCTTAAATCACTCATACTGGCGGAAACATCTGCGGAGGCGGAGACCTTCGTAAAGAAAATCAAGTGGGGCCTGATGGCCATACTGTTCAGACTCATCGGCCCCAGAGCTGTGGAAAAGGGCATCGTCAAGGTCCTGTTCGGGAAGAAGATTCTGAACGACCCCTCCCGCCGGCACATCATAGATGAGTACGTTCAGAAGTGGTACAATCTGGACAGGGAGGCCTCGTACAAGCTGGCCTGGGCCATATTCAACAGGAAATCGGTGGTGGAGGAGTTGAAGAACATAAAGATTCCCGTTCTCATAATCGTGGGAGACCAGGATATTGCCAGGACTGTGGAAGAAGCGAAGCGTCTTAAAGAGATGATACCCCACGCCAGGCTGGTAATCATAGAGGGGGCTGGCCACAGCAGTGCCCTGGAGGAGCCGGAAGCCTTTACCCATGCAATCCTGGAGTTTCTGGAGGAGATAAAGAGAGATGTTGGTAAGAAGGGCGATTCTCGATGATGGCACCCCGTCGGTGGCTCTGAAGAAGGGGGACAGGTGGATTCCCCTCATGCTAATGGGGTGCAAAAACCCCTCAGTGGGCACCGATGTTCTGGAATTCCTCAGGAAGTACAGGGAAGAGGATTTCAGGAATCACGTTCTGGAGAAACTGGATTCCGCTTCCGACGAACTGGCATCCAGGATACAGAAGTTCACCATTCCCTTCAGACCCCTTTCCTTCCGGGACTTTATGCTCTGGGAGGAGCACTATGTGAACTCTGTTGTGGGCCTCCTGAAGAGGTTCATGCCTGGTAAGTACAGGACCGTCTCCCTGATAAAGAGGATTACGGGACGCTTTCCCATAAAGCCCCCTTCCATGTTCTACGAGGTGCCCGTCTATTACATGGGAAACCACAACCAGTTCTACGAAAGCGGGAGGGATATCCCCTACCCCTCCTATACGAAATTCCTGGACTACGAACTGGAAATCGGTCTGGTAATCGTGGATGAGGTGCGCAATGCGAGGGGTGATGATGCCCTGAGGGCAATCGGTGGATTCGTAATTCTCAACGATTTCACCGCCCGGGATATGCAGGTGAAGGAGTTCAGGGAAAGCCCATTCGGTCCAGTGGTCAAGGCGAAGAATTTTGCAACGGGCATCTCCCTGGATGTGGCCACCGCTGACGGGATTCTGCCGCGATTCGAGAGCATAACCGGAAGGGTTTACGTGAATGGTCAGCAGTGGTGCGAAGGCTCCACCCGTAATCCTGCCCATCCCCTGGAGAAGATGGTGGAATACGCCTCCCTCGAAGAGACCCTCTATCCGGGTGAGGTTCTGGGTACGGGAACCCTGCCCGGCTGTGCGGGTGTGGAGATTGACAGGTTCCTCTCGAAGGGGGACACCATCGAGCTGGAGGTGGATGGAATAGGCACTCTGGAGAACCGTATAGTATGATTTTCCTTCTTGCCCTTTCCGACAGCGTAATCGTCTCTCCCGTTCAGGCGGTGGAGGACAGCGGTGATTATCTTCTCGTGCGGATGCTGGACTCATCCGGTGTTCCGGAATCGGATTTCTACAGGGTGAGCCGCATGGGACTCTTCGAGTACCGTCTGGACAAGGGCCCTTCCTTCGCATTCTGGCGGCGGATGGGGGATACGCTTACCCTGTACTCCCGCAGAGTCTTTGCGGTGGTTGTGGATGCGGGGCACGGGGGGCAGGATTTCGGAGCCATCGGCGTCTATGGGTACAAGGAGAAGAACATAAACCTTTCGGTTGCCCTGAAGCTGGCGGATGTCCTGAGGAGGAAGGGGTACAGGGTCTATCTTACCAGGGACAGGGATACCTTCATAACCCTTTTCGAGCGGGCCGACCTGGCCAATTCCATAAAGGCGAAGGAGAAGGTTTACATCAGTCTGCACTGCAACTTCATGAGCGATACCCTGGCCCGCGGACTGGAGACATACTTCCTCACCCTGCGGAAGGCCACCACCCGGAGGGCCGTGGAGTTGCTGGAAAATTATCCTGACGACGCCCTTGAGGTGGCAGGGGGAGAGGTGGGATTCATCCTCGGGGATGTTTTGCAGAGCGAATTCCTTGAGGATTCGCGCCAGCTGGCCATGTTCATACACCGGCATCTGAGGAAATACACGATGGACAGGGGAGTCCGTCAGGCCAATTTCCACGTTCTTCGCAGGATTTACAGTCCATCTGTTCTGGTGGAACTGGGATATATGTCCAATCCCGTGGAGGTCAGGAAGCTGCTTTCACCGGTATATCAGGATTCCATAGCAGTTGACATAGGGGAGGGAGTGGATGAGTACTTCAGGTGGAAGTGGAGATGAATGCCGCATAAGGCCCAGGGTTGCGGCCGTGTTGAGTTTGATTTTCCCCGGTATGGGACAGGTGTACAATGGGGATTACGGCAGGGCATTCATCATGTTTTTCTCATGGATTCTGGCCTTCGCTGCCCTAACCCTGAAGGTGGGATATATTCTCCTGCCCGCCGTTTACCTGTGGTCCTCCTTCAACGCCTACCGGGTTTCCCGTCTGATTCACTGCGAGGGTTAGATTATCGGGCTTTCCTCAGGAGCTTTTCCGCTTCATCCACGCTGATTTCTCCCCTCTCCAGCATCTCCAGGATTTCCTTTCTGTCTGGCGATTCACCTCCTCCCCCTATGGGCTCATCCAGACTTAGGGTCCTGAGGATGGACTCCAGTCTGCTGCGGGCTGTGGGATTGGATATTCCGAAGTATCGGGCTGTTTCCGATAGATTCCCCCTGGAGCGTAGGAAGATGCGCAGGAATTTCAGTTGCTCCTGGCTCAGCAGGGAGAACTCGTTCTGGGGGAACAATCCGGATATCTCCGTTCCACATCGGGAGCACTTATACACCTTCACGTGGAGTTTCTCTCCACACACCGGGCATCTGCTAATCATCCGGGGAAATTTTAATGGTTCTGCCTTATACTTGGGGCATGAATAGATTGTACCGCCTGTACATGGACCTTCTGATGGAGAGGGGATATCTGACCCTGGAGGAATTCGTGGATATGGTTCCGTCCATGGGCGACGGTTTCACCGCGGAAGAGGTGGAGGAATTCTTCGACATCATGCACTCCAACATAGTTGAGGGAATCTATACAAAGGCGATGGAAATAGGGGCGTCCAGCGTGGAAGAGATGGTGGCAATGGAATACGAAAGATTGCAGAAACTGAAGGATTTGCTCATGAAAAAACTGGGGATTGAGTGAGTTGAATTTTATTTAACTTCTAAGACATTAATGCATGCCGGGTTTGACGGTATCCGCTTATCTGGATAAATTTTTCCTTTAAAATTGATAAAACAGGAGGTGAATCATGGGAGCTGTGCGTCTGCATCTGGTATTCAATCATGCGCCCCTGTTCTGGATAGGACTGGGGCTACTCCTTTTCCTCTTCGGTCTTTTCAGGAGGAACAGGTCTCTGGTGGGTGCGGGCCTCTTTTCCTTCGTACTGGCAGCAATAGCAGTTATATTCGTCTATCTGACCGGACACAGTGCAGAGGAGATGGTGGAACACCTTCCCGGAATATCCGAAATGTATCTGGAAAAGCACGAGGAGGCCGCGGAGGTGGCTTTTTACACCACCCTGGCCCTCGGTCTGTCTGCTGCCATCACATTCTTCCTCATCTTCGTCAGGAAGGTGGAGGACCTCATATACAGAATCTTTCTGGGTATAACCTTCCTCCTTTCCCTCGGCTCTCTGGGAGCCCTTGCGGGGGCCGGCAGTCATGGGGGTAAGATTCGCCATACGGAACTCATAAGCGGACAGCAGGGACAGTACCAGATGGGAGAAGAGGAAGAGGAGCATGAAGAGGAGGAGGAAGAACACTGAATTGCAAATGATTTGCAATGCCTTTAAAATTTCGACAAAATTTAACCCATGTTTTCAGGAGGGATGACTATGGACACTTTCAAAAAGTTGATTGCCGTGATGGTATTCGTGGGGGCTGTTTCCACGGTTGCGGTATTCTCCAGCAAGTTGTCTGCCGAGGATCCCGACGATGCCCTGCTGAAGAAGGCACAGCGTCTGTTCAAGCCTCTTCCGGATGAGATACCCGCTCCCCCGGATAATCCCACCACCCCTGAGAAGGTGGAACTGGGGAAGATGCTCTACTACGAGCCCAGGCTTTCCCTGAGCGGTTTCATCAGCTGTAATTCGTGCCACAACCTGGCCACGTTCGGGGTGGACAACGAGGAGACCTCCATCGGCCATAAGTGGCAGCTGGGTCCCAGAAATGCTCCCACTGTTCTCAATGCAGGGTTCCACATAGCCCAGTTCTGGGACGGAAGGGCGAAAGACCTGGAGGAGCAGGCAAAGGCTCCAATCCTGAATCCTGTGGAGATGGCTATTCCCGATTCCATGTTTGCTGTGAAGAGGTTGAAGTCCATACCTGAGTATGTGGAATTGTTCAAAAAGGTGTTCCCCAATGACCCCGATCCCGTCAATTACGACAATATTGCGAAGGCCATAGCTGCCTTCGAGAGGACCCTCGTTACCCCCTCGAGGTTCGATAAGTTCCTGAAGGGCGATAAGAACGCCCTCACGGCTGAAGAGAAGGAGGGTCTGAAACTGTTCATCAGTAAGGGCTGTGCCTCCTGCCACAATGGTGTGGCCATAGGTGGTGGTATGTATTCGAAGATAGGCCTTTTCAAACCATACCCTACCGAGGATAAAGGGAGATTCGAAATTACCAAAAAGAAGTCCGACATGTTCGTCTTCAAAGTCCCCTCCCTCAGGAATGTGGCCATGACGTATCCCTATTTCCACGATGGTAAGGTGTGGGATTTGAGAGAGGCAGTTCGCATAATGGGCGAAGACCAGCTGGGTATAAATCTGAAGGATGACGAAATCGACAAGATAGTGGCCTTCCTGAAGAGCCTCACGGGAGAGATTCCCGAGTACGCCAGAACCCTGCCCGTTCTCCCTCCTTCCACAGCAGAGACTCCGAAGCCCGTCGTCAAGTAGGGGGCGGTTCGCCCTCTCTTTCCCCTTATAATTTCCCCGAAAAGGAGAGATTACCATGCTGGGAAAACTCACTGTCAGGACCGGAAGGAGAAACGAATTTCTGGATATAACGGATGAGGTGAGGAAATTCGTTCGCCAGAGCGGTGTGGAATCGGGGATTCTGGTGGTATATGTGCCCCACACCACTGCCGGTGTTACCATAAACGAGGGGGCTGACCCCTCCGTCAGGGCAGATATAATCAACTATTTGAACGATTACGTTCCGGAGAACAGACCATACAGGCATCTGGAGGGGAACTCTGACAGCCACATAAAGGCATCCCTCATCGGCAGCAGTGTGAATCTCATAGTGGAGGGCGGGGACATAGTGCTCGGAACATGGCAGTCCATATTCTTCTGTGAATTCGATGGTCCCAGGACCAGAACCGTTTACCTGAAGATAGTGCCCGGATAGGACGCTTTCCTCTGAATCGGGTTCCGGAGAATCGATTTCCGGTGTAGATTAATATTTTCGAACGATGAAGTTCTCCAGTCCCCTTTTCCTCTACATGCTTCCCCTTGCCCTCTTCCCCATCATCATCCATCTCATATCCAGTCTCATGCGCAGGAGACAGCCCTTTCCCTATGTGAAACTGCTCAGGAGGAGTATTCAGCAGCAGAGGGGCATGCGCAGGATTCAGGATCTGCTCCTGGCGATTGTGAGGAGTCTGGCCCTCTTCTTCCTCATCCTGTTTGCCGCCGGTCCCTATGTGGTTCGCGGCAGGTCCCCGGAAAGAATCGTGGTGGATGTCTCCGCTTCCATGACCCCTTACATGGGGGAGGTGAAGAAGGTCCTATCCTCCTTCCCCGATGCGGAGGTGGTATATGTTTCTCTCAGGGCCTACGACAGGTTGCCGGCAGAGCTCCTGTATCCCCTGAAAGGGACTCTTCTGGACTCATACAGGGATTCTTCCACCCTCCTGGTGAGCGATTTCCAGATGACGAGTGTGAAGGACACCTCCATCTTCCTGAAGCATCAGGTGAGTCCGGTGGAGAATCCGGCGGCCATACTGGGAGTCTCGTGGAGGGGGGACAGCGCCCTGATTCGCATAAGGGGCGGGGATTATCTGGAGGTCAGGAGGGGGGACAGCATCCTGTCTGTTCTGAAGGCTGACAGTCTGGTCCATGTGTCCGGTCTGGGGGTGGGGCCTGTGGAATTCCTTCTGTTTCCTCTCGATGTCCACGACTTCGACAACGTCTTCCACTCCTACTCCGGGGGAAGCAGGGGGATGGGGGCGTCCGTGGTGGCGGATGGTGTGAAGAAGAGACTCCTCGAGGGGCTTGCGGAGGGGATATTCGGCTCTGTGAAACAGGACGGTGATGTGGTCCTGATGTCGGGAGGAGGGGAGAGGGTCAGGAAGATTCTATCTTCGGGCAGGAGGGTGATATACTTCGGAAGTCTCCCGGAGGTGTCCCATACCCTTGCTCCTTCGTACACGTTCCGGGGTGTGATTCTGGATAGCGTTTTCCTGTTCGACGGGAAGCCCTACACAATCGTGGACAATCTCCTTATCGTGGGGATTCCTCCGGAGGAGGTGGTGCTCAACCCCTCCGTTTTGAAGTGGTTCAGGGATGTGGCCCTTTCCTTCGCAGGACGAACTATAATCCATCACGTGTGGGCGGGGCAGAGGGTGGATTTCTCCCGGGAGGTATCCCTCATTTCTCCATCGGGGGAGATTCTCAGAGGGAGCAGTATCACCTTTCTTCAGACCGGATGCTATCATTCTCCCGATTACACCATGGTGGTGTGCTCCAATGTGGACAGGGGGGAGAGCTCTGAGGATTATTACCGCATCGGCCCCTATCGGTACAGGAAGATTGCCCTCACACCTGCCTTCCTGAGCATCTTCTTCCTGATGGTGGCTCTGGAACTGATGTTTCTGAGAACTCGAAGGTGAGAGCAGTCTGTAAAATTTCATCCTATGAGGTTGAGCAAGGCCCTCGTTCCCACCCTGAGGGAGGACCCCAGGGATGCTGAAAACGTCAGTCATAAACTCCTTCTCAGAGGTGGTTATATAAAGCAGATAGCAGCCGGCGTATATACCTTCCTTCCCCTGGGATGGAGGGTGATGAAGAAGATTTACCGCATCATAACGGAGGAGATGGACAGGATAGGGGCGCAGGAGATGCTCATGCCCGCCCTCACTCCCGCCGACCTGTGGGAGGAGTCCGGCAGGTGGGAGGCCTTCGGGGACGACATGTTCCGTCTCAAGGACAGGAAGGGGAAGGACTACGCCCTCGCCCCCACCCACGAGGAGGTGATTGCCGAGATTGCAAGGAAATTCGTCCATTCCTACAAGGATTTGCCCCAGATATGGTACCAGGTGCAGACCAAGTTCCGCGACGAGCCCCGTCCCCGTGGTGGTCTGCTGAGGGTCAGGGAATTCCTGATGAAGGATTCCTACTCCCTGCATGCGGACTGGGAGAGTCTGGATGAGGCGTACGAGCAGCACAGGGAGGCATATAAGCGCATCTTCACCCGCTCCGGTCTTAAATTCGTGCATGTGAAGGCTTCCTCGGGTCTGATGGGGGGGAAGCAGTCGGAGGAGTTCATGGTGGTGTCGGATGCGGGAGAGGATGAACTGGCCATCTGCGAATCCTGTGGATATGCCGCCAACACAGAGGTGGCTGTGGCCGATGTGCCCGACCACGCCGAATCCCGATACAATAAATTCGAGAAGGTCTATACCCCCGGTCTGACCACGGTGGAGGAGGTGGCCCGCTCCCTCAAAGTGGAGCCGAAGCACATAATCAAGAGCGTGGTTTACTATGTGAACGATACCCCCTATCTGGTCCTCATCAGGGGCGATTACGAGGTGAACGAGGAGAAACTGGCTTCCCTCCTCGGTGGAAAGCCCCTTTACGCTACGGATGAGGATATAATCGGACTGGGCTCCTATCCCGGATTCATAGGACCCCATGGATTGAAGGATGTGAAGATTATAGCGGACGAATCGGTGAAGTACGTCAGGAATGCCGTCATAGGGGCCAATGAGAAGGACTACCATTACGTGGGATACAACGGGCATCTGAATCTGGATGCCTATTACGATATCCGGAAGGTGAAGGAGGGGGATGTCTGCAGGGAGTGTGGTGGAAGGATAAAGGTGGTCAATGCCATAGAAATCGGCCACATATTCAAACTGGGGACCAGATACTCGGAATCCATGGGAGCCACCTTCCTGGACAGGGATGGTAAGAGAAAGCCCATAATCATGGGAAGTTATGGAATAGGTCTGGGGAGGATAATGGCCAGTGCCATAGA
>WGAQ01000167.1 GCA_015494735.1 Caldifarciminota bacterium
TCTTCCATTTCACCCGTGCCGAGTTCTCCACCCACCCTGTCAGCCAGGATGGAAAGGGCAGAGATCATGGCAGAAATACGGGACTCCATATCCTCCATTCCGGAACTGGAAACTATGGGCAGTCCCTCGTACGTGGAGAGGACCACTCCCCTTATACCGGAGACATCCATCTTAAGGGAATCCACGATTTCCCTGAGAATCTCTCCTATTCCAATCATGTTTCGCCTCCTTGAACACTTTGAAGGTTCAAAAATTTTAAGGCCTTTATTTACAAATGTCAATGATAAGAATACTTCGATTTTTCACGCAATTTTCACATAGAAAGGCAGGAAATCGTATTCCATGCTCCGAACTTCCCACGGCATTAATTCGAGATTACAATCCCTATAAAATTATTGTCAAATGTACGAACCCATAAGGAGGAAGAAGACACGGGTTGTGAGAATTGGAAAGATATCCATCGGAGGAGAGAATCCCATAGCCGTCCAGACCATGACCACCACCAAAACGGAGGACGTGGACGCCACGGTGAAACAGATATTCCAGCTCCGGGATGCAGGAGCCGAAATCGTTAGGGTGGCCGTTCCCACCCGCAGGCACATCGAATCCCTGAAAGAGATACTCAGACAGGTCAACGGAGAGGTGCCCATAGTGGCGGACGTACATTTCGATTACAAGATTGCCATCATGGCAGCGGATGCCGGTGTGGACAAGGTGAGAATTAACCCGGGGAATATAGGGGGGAAGGAAAGGGTGAGGGAGGTAATAAGGGCGGCAAAAGCCAATGGAATTCCCATTCGAATAGGAGTTAACGCAGGGTCCCTGGAAAGGGAACTAATAGATAAACATGGGGGTGTAACCGCGGATGCCCTCGTGGAAAGCGCTGTCAGGTGGATCGAGTTCTTCGTGGATGAGGGTTTCGAGGACATAGTGGTATCTGTGAAGAGCGCCATAGTCCCCCAGATGATAGAGGCTTACACGAAACTATCCAGACTGACCGACTTCCCCCTCCATCTGGGGGTAACGGAGGCGGGTCCTCCGAAGACGGGCATAATAAAATCAGCGATAGGCATAGGAAGTCTTCTCTATCAGGGCATCGGGGATACCTTCCGCGTATCCCTTACAGCCGACCCCGTGGAGGAAGTGAAAGCAGCATGGGAGATACTCAAAGCCCTCGAAATAAGGTCGAGGGGGCCCAACATCATAGCCTGTCCCACATGCGGAAGGACAAAGGTGGATCTGATGAAACTGGTGGAGAAGGTGGAAAAGGCTCTGGAAAACGAAACTCTCCCCATAAAGGTGGCTGTCATGGGATGCGAGGTTAACGGTCCCGGAGAAGCCAGAATGGCTGATGTGGGAATAGCATCCGGCCTCAGGTCGGGTGTGGTATTCAGGAAAGGCAAGCCAGTAAAGAGGGTTAGCGAGGAGGAATTGGTGGATGCACTCCTGGAAGAAATTAGGAGGATAAAAGATGAATACGAAAAAGGTGATTCAGGATCTAAACGAAATGCTGAATCTGGTGTTTGAGAGGACATTCCTGAAATTGAATCCCATAGAAACCATAAACTCCGAATACTACCCCAACTGGGGAATAGAAATGTCCCAGGACGACTTCATAAAACTGTTCGTGGAGATAGAAAAACAGACCAATGTCCACAAGGATATAAAACCCGAAGTGTGGAGCACTCTTCTGGAAGTTGCGAGAAGTGTGGTTCCCTTCAGCATGAAGGAGGTGGCGTGGAGCAAACTGGCCCGCTCCGCAGCAGAACTGGCCCTCGGGTTTTACGAAAATCACGGCAGGGTGAATATTCTGGTCATATACGCAGGATTCGCAGATTACAATCACGGAAAGGGCTTCCTCATCGATGAACTGAAGAATGCCATATACACCGCCATTCTGGAAAACTCCCGGTATGTATTCCCGGATGTCGCATCGAGCCTCCACTTCACGATAGTGGACAGGTCCATGGAAGCACTGGAAAAGGCCCGGGAACAGATTCTCGCCACCTTCCCCAGCAGCAGAGTGGAACCCATCAGGCACTTCGACCTCGTGGCCCTGAAGAGACTCATAAAGGATAAGGGAAGAACGGGATACTACCACATCGTGATAAACACCTCCCTCTTCGGAAAGCATCCCTTCAGTTCCGAATTCTACAGAGCGATTTCCCTCCTCACCAGGAAGGATGGATACTTCATAAGTGCCAACGGTCACCATGCCCTCTGGAGCCACCCATTCATATTCAGGGAACTGGTGAGGAGGTTGAAGGGTGCCAACGTGGAGATATTCGATGATTTCCTGATGGCCAATTACAACGTGGACCCATCGAGCATCGATTTCTCATCCCTCTTCGAGAACCACATGGAGAGACTTCAAACGGAAATCGTGATAGAGTACTACGTGCGCCTGAACGATGCCTTTGAAAAACTGTCCCATAAGCTGGGAGAGAAGACCACACCACCGGACACCATATTCGACTCCACCACCACCCTGTCGGTGAAGATTAGACAGTTGAGCAAATCCTTCTTCAGAAACAGACCAGTGGCCGTGGTGACTCCCAAGTTCAGGGGCATCAACGTGGACTTCATCTACGCCGTGGAGAGCAGAAAGATAAAGGAGTGAGGGGAAGGCATCCCCTCAGTCTCCAGATATGAACATCTCCAGTTTCTTTCTCCTGAGAGGATTGTTCTTTATCTTGGCTATGGCCTTCGCCTCTATCTGACGAACCCTCTCGCGGGTGATTCCGAACATCTTGCCCACTTCCTCCAAGGTCCTGGGGGCCTTGCCGTCCAGGCCAAACCTCATGATTATGATTTTCCTCTCCATAGGAGATAGGGTGTTGAGGACCTCATCCAGTTTCTCCCTCAGGAGTTTCTCCTTGGCATCCTCAACGGGGGTAGCATGGGTCCTATCGGCGATAAAATCTCCCAGATATGCATCCTCATCCTTCCCTATGGGCTTGTCCATGGAGATGGGTTCTCGGGCCGCCTCTATTGCCTGGCGTACCTTTTCCTCGCTCATATCGAGATATTCCGCTATCTCCTTATAGGTGGGCTCCCTGCCCTTCTCCTGCATAAGATACTTGGTGGCCTTGGAAATCTTGGTGATGGTCTCTATCATGTGGATGGGTATCCTGATGGTCCTGGAATGGTCCGCGATGGCTCTGGTTATGGCCTGCTTTATCCACCACGTGGCGTAGGTGGAGAACTTGTACCCCCTCCTGTAGTCGAATTTCTCGACCGCCTTCATGAGTCCCATATTACCTTCCTGAATCAGGTCCATGAATTCCAGTCCCCTGTTGAGGAACTTCTTGGCTATTCCGATAACCAGTCGCAGGTTTCCGGCCACCATCTTCTCCTTGGCCCTCTCGTACTGCCTGTAGAGTCTGTCTATTTCGTTTATCAGGGATTCCACCTCGGGATAGTCCATGCCGAAGTAATCCTTCATCTTCTCGTACCGGGCCCTGAGTTGCTCGAGTTCCTCCTCGAGATGTCGCACCTCCTCCTTCTCCTCATCCGTAAGAAGCATCTCGTTCTCCTTGAGACCCTTCAGGGATTCCTCTATGTCCCTCATCCGCCTGTAAACGGACCTGTAGGCTTTGGCTTTCTCCTTGAACTTATCCACTATCTCCATCACCTTGCGGAAGTTGGGCTGGAGCTGGCATATAATCTCCGTTATCTTCTGCCTCTCCGGTGTGTCCTTGCTCAGGTCCTCTATCTGCGAAGCGTACTTCTTGATTTCATCGAAAGCCTTTCGAATTCGCTCGTTCTCCTCCCTGTTCTTCTTCCTGCTGGTCCAGTACTTGGAATCCACCGCAACCAGTTCCTCGACCGGGAGGATGTTGAGTTCCGCCTGCTCTATCCACTTGAGGAATTTCTTTATTCCGTACTTGGTGGAGAATATGAGTCTGGTTATCTCCTTCTTGGCATCGTCCATCTCCTTGGAGTACTGGACTTCCTGCTCCTTGGTAAGGAGTTTCAGGTTGGCTATCTGCTTGAGATAAGCCTTCGCAGGGTCATCACCCGTGGAAACCTCCTCCTCATCATCGTAATCTGGAATCTCGGAAAGGCTCTTTCTATCATGGTACTCGATTTCTATGCCATTCTCCAGAAGGGCCACAATTATTTCCTCGAATATTGCCGTGCCCTCGCCGTACTCGCTGGGCAATTTCTTCACCAAATCCTCGTACTTAATCTTCTTGCTCTCGCCAGCCTCCTTTATAAGCTTCGCTATGAGTTTCTGAACTCTCTGGCTCTCATTCTTAACCAGCCCTTTCTGCCTCGGCATTACTTCTTCCTCCTTTTAAGTTCATAAATTAAGGCAAGGTACTTTTCTTTATCCTCCTCGGAGAGCTGTGCATACCTGAGCTCATAACTCCTGACGAGCCACGCATGGAGGATGTCATCCATCACCTTTTCGAATGTCTCCCTCCTGGACTCCAGGAGCATGCCCAGGGAGGACAGTTTCTCATCCTCCTTTATCCTGCTCTCCAGATTCCCCTCCAGCATCGCCCTGAAGAGTTCGACAGTGACCTTACTGCGGAAAACCCTTTCGTCTATCTCCCGAAGTCTGTCTCCGTATTTTCCGCTCCTGTATATGGCCCAGAGTGCATAGGTCTCGTCCATGACCCTGTCTTCCCTTTCGGTATATCGACTCCGGGCAGAAGGCCTGGTGGAGTAGGTTTCGAGCAGTTCAGCCGAAATCCCTATGGAATCGGCGAATTCCTTTACGTAAAGTTGCCGCATAACCGGGTCCGGCATCAGGTTCACCGTCTCCATGAAGCTCTTCAGGACCTTTCCCCTTGCTTCCACCGTCTTTACCCTCTCGTAAAACATCCTGTAAAAGGCGGTAATATTATAACTCTTTTCCTCTATCTTGTCAATATGCCTGCCTTCCCGCATGTAATCGGCAGGGTCGAGACCCCTATCCAGAA
>WGAQ01000168.1 GCA_015494735.1 Caldifarciminota bacterium
AGGATGCGCAGGAAGATGTCCTTTATATACAGGATGCCGATGAAATCACCGGTCTCTTTCTCCATTACGGGATACTTGGTATGGTAGTACCTGCGGAATATCTCCATGACTTCAGAGAGGGGGGTGTCATCCCGCACGTACTTCATCTCCACCCGCGGAATCATGGCTCTGGTAACGGGCGTATCGTCGGCCTTGATGAGATTCCTGAGCATGAAGAAGAAGTCCTCGCTGAAGACCTTTTCCTTCTCGAATATCTCCACTATCCGCTCAAATCTCTCCCTATCGATACCCCCGAACAGACTTCCGAGGGATTCCAGAATCAACCTGATACTCGATGACCGGCCGCTCACTGCCTGCGAAAATTATAATGTAAAACTCAGAAGCGTCTGAGGATGCTCCTGTATATCTCCATGAGTTCTCCAACCCTATCGGGACTGGTCATGAGTTCCATTATTCTGCGCCTTATGAGGACCTCCTCCGGAACAGGGGGCACCTCCATCCTGTAGGGACGGGCCTTCACTGCTTCCCTCTTCCTCTCCAGTTCCTGACTCTTCAAACCGGTATATGCCTCCAGCAATCTGTTGAGTATCTTCCTCTGTCTCTCCAGGAGCTTCCTGTCCACCTTCCCGAGGCGGATTCTCCTCTCTATGTCCTCCATCTCCTTCTCTATCTCCCTGAGCCGGCGGGCGTGCTCCTTCCCCCTCTCCCCGATGGATTCCAGACCCCTCCTCACCCCCTCCAGCATCTGCCTGATTCGGGCCTGCTGGTCGGCGAGATTCCTGTATGCCTCCACGGGCACATTTCCCCTGGAAAGCATCATCTGCAACCTTCCGTTGAGGGACGCCTGCTCCCCCATCGCCTTTGCCATCTGCTGGAGCATCTCCTGAAATCCGGTGGAGGAAGATGCACTGGATATCTGATTCATGGATTTGCCGACCTCGATGAGGGACAGGAGCAAGTCCTTCTGCTCCCTGTCTATGAAGAGCCTCGCCCTCCTGTCGTCCCCTATGTACATGCGGGCCCTCGCCTCATCCGCATTGTCGAATGCTGAATAGAGATATCCCACTATGGATGCGGATATGAGGAAATTCTTCGGCATCACCTCCTGCAGTTGAAGGAGGACAACCCTCAGGGCGTCCACCACATTCTGCTGCTCCTGATATCCCCTCACATCCGAATTGTAGAGGATGAAAGACACCTGCTCCCTTATCTGCTTCAATCTGTCAAGAATCTCCTTCTTCCTGGAGGAGACCATGGAAGACAGCATGCCGGACATACGGGAGGAGAGATTGCGCATTCTCCGGGCCATTTCCCTCCTCTGATTCTGAGGGATTTCCCTACCGGCGCGCATCTGCTGTGCCATCCGATTCGTGGCGGAAGAAAGGGAATCCGCCTCCCTGCCCATATTCCTCAAAGAATCGCCGAAGGGGCTCTCCAGTTGCCCGGCCAGTTCCTTCATGGCGGAAGATATGGAATCCATCCTGGCGGCGATGGAGTCCTGCTCCGCGGGGGTGCTGGCAATCTCCTGCTGGAAAGCCAGTTCCTTCAACTGCTCAGACAACTCCTTCAGACGCTTCTCCTGATAGAATCTGTTCAGGGTCTCGTACGTGGCTCTGATGCTCTCCTTCAGGCGCTCCATATCCCTCACCACCCTGTCCATCAACCTCTTCCTCTCAGCATCGGAGAGTCTCGAATCCCTCAGCTTCTGCAGTTTCTCCAGTATGGAGCGCATCTCCTCGTCCAGTATCCGTCTGTATATATCCTCCAGTTTCTCCACCATCTGCTGGAGTTCCTCGTCGAAGGGGATGAATCGGGACATCTCCTGCAACTGCTTCGACACCTCCTGCATCTCCCTGTTGATTTCCTCCACTCTCTCCATGAGCCCCTTTATCCCGGCAGAATCCATCGTGTATATGCGACGCACATCCTCCTGTAATTGGTCCGCCTTCTCGAATACATCCTCCATACGGCCCGTGGATGTGGCCATCATGGTGTCCGACATGCTCATCTGCTCGTGGAGGGTGGGAAATCGAACGGTAATAACATCCCTGGACTTCTGTCCTCTCAGGTCCTCGGCAACGACTTCTATACGGATTTCGTCTCCCGGGAGCATTCCGGAGGAATTCAGGTCCACATGGCGAAGGAAGGTGTCCTTCACTGGGGAATCGGGCTTCATGGAGAGGACTTCCCTTACCGAATTCCCAGAAACACTCCGAATCGTCACCCTGCGCAGACCTATATCATCCGTCGAAACGGCCCCGAGGGGAACGATTCCATCCTCCGGGAGATAGACGAACTTCTGCGATGGTATCACTATGCGAACGAGAGGCGGCATGTCCCTGACCATCCTGACGATGATTTTCTTCGGAAACACATAGGATTTGCCCATACGATAGAGGCGGAATGCAATCTGGGTATCGGAAACCACCCGGACCGCGGAGTCCACCCCCACGAAATGCACGCTGTCCCCATCGTGGAAAACCTTCACCCTCACCAGACTCCCCTGAAGGGCGGGGACTTCGTAAGTGTTTCGAAAAACGTAATTCCTGCCCAGGTATGGAGTGGACACCTCCACCCTCAGACTCTCCACGACAGGACGCGAAATCACGAGGAAAGAGTCCAGAACGGAGGAAGCGAATATCAGACGATACGTGCCCGCGTCCAGACTCGACAGGGTATCCCTCACCGTATCTCCGGGAGCCACGCTCAGGACGATGGAGGTATCCGGACCCGTAATCATCACCTCTTCCCTCATCGGGCTCTGTCCAATAACGGTCAGGGGCACCTCCTCCCCGTAGAAAAAGGCATGTCCATCCACCATCATCGACACCTTCCTCTCCGCAAGCCCCAGTTTCCACAGGTAAAGGGGTTTCCTCAGGGAGAAGGAGAGGGCGAATACCGCAGCAGACAGAGGGAGCAGAGCGAAAACCCTCCAGTCAGGGCGATAGATACGCCAGAAACGCAACTTTTGCTTCTTCAACAGGGGAATCAACCTCTCATCCCCGGTCTCCACGTATGTAATCAGCGATTCCTTGAGTTCCGGATGGGTATATTCGTACATCCACGCTATATCCCTATCACCGAACTGGCGGAATTTCCAGAGCATATACAGAAGACCCACGGTGGAAGATATCAGGGACACAGCGGAAAGGGAAAAGGGATATACTGCCATGAGAAACAATGCAGAAGAAACACCGATGAAAATGGTTTCGACCGCTGTCCACAGGAGCAGGTAAATCCTTCCTGAAATAATAGGTTTTTTCACCCCGTTTGCAATTATAAAGCAAAACTCATCCCATTAAAATTGTGGTGGATGGGCAGAGTTGTTAACAAAAAATTCTTGATTCTCAAAGATATCGAGAAAGGAGCATTGTCCCTGAGACAACTGTCGGACAAATACGATTGCTCCATAGAGACCATCCTGCGCATAAAGAAGGAGGGGTGGGATTACAGACCTCACGGCAGAAAGAAACCGGAGAGTTTGAAGCTCAAAGTGATGGAGATGTACGAAAGGGGTATGAGCATAAAGGAAATCGTCCAAAGCATGGGAAAAGACATATCCTGGAGCGTGGTCAGGAAGATGGTGAAGGAGCCGGACAGGGAACTGGAAGCCCACATTCGATGGTACGTTAAGGAGGGGAAATGGGACCTGCTGGAGAAGCACATAGGAAAGATGTACGTCGTGGAAGACAGTTCCTTCCTGGCCTCGATTCCGGACGAGCGCCTTCCAGCCCACCTCAGAGTTTACAAAGCATTTAACCTGTACTGCAACACCAACCGCAGCGTTAAGGATACCCTGGAGGACCTGGACAGAATAGAAGAGACCCTGAATCCCCGAATGCGGAGGACGAAGTTCAGAATTATGGGTTTCAGGCTGTATCTCCTGCCCCAGCAATCGTGGGATAATAGGGACGCATACTCCCGAATCATGAAGGAAGCCGCAGAAATATTCGAAAACAACATGGAAGACCTGCGGGAGATGGGAGATGAGTTCTATTTCCTGGCCCTTTCCACGTACTGCCTCTGCCTGATTCACGTGGATGATCGCAAATTCATGAAGTACACCGGAGAGCTGATAAAGGGACTCCGCAGGATAAAGAACACGTGCGTGAAGAACGCCCTGATGACCCGGTTGAGGATACTGGGATTCCCCCAGTTTGCAGACAGGAATGACCCCAATCAGGTGGTGAGCGTCCTGTTCTCAGGGGATTTCGAAGCAGTGAAGGAATTGTACGCGAAATACAGGGACATCGATATAGACTCCGTGAGGAACAGGCTCAACTACTCCATGTTCTATGTCAATCTGTTCTCACTCCGTCTGGAGGAAGCCCGGCACTTTCTGGAAAAACTGCTCCAGGAAAGGAATACACCCGGAATCTCCAGGATGGCCGTCGAAATTGCGCAGAGCAACATGATGATGGCCATGGGAGAGAAGCAGGAAGCCCTGAGGATGATAGAGCCCCACATAGACAAATCGGGGGACCTGAGCATACTGTTCGGCAGGACGAAGAAGGCCTTCACACCCCGGCACAGGATAGCCCGGTACTATGAGATGGGTAAACTGAAGGAGGCCTATAAACTGGCGAAGAAATACCATCTGATGGGGCTCCTGATGATTATCATACTGACGAGACCCAAGCACATAATGCGTCTGAAGAATTTTCCCGAACTCAGGCTCCTTCACAAACTCCTGTCGGGAAAGGACCTCAGGGTCAGGGTACTTCTCCTCAGGAAGAAACCCCGCATAACCTATCTGAAGGAAAGCATGGAGTTGAACCGGGACCAGAGTCTCTTCCTCCTCAAGTTCCTGGACACAAATCACATAGCCGTCCCGAAGAAGAGGATGCGCAGGTACAGGAGGATAGTGAACATGCTCAGAAATTCCTGCACCATCCAATCCTACGTGGATGAAGACAGCGTGAAACTCTGGATAAGGGAAAGGAACATCTTCTACGACATCCACGAATTCGAGCAGAAGGTGAGGCGCTCCATGGCGCTTATGGAGAGCGGGAATAAGGAGGAAGCCGATAAACTGAAAAAGGAAGCCCGGAAGATGGTGCAGGCGATTCCATTCTTTCAGGATGCATGCAGGGACCTGGAGGCATCCTACATACTGGACAGACTGCTTAACTACGTCAGGTACGTGAATGCATGAGCCCAATCCTTTAGATTTTTACACATGAAGCTGGACCACGTGGCAATAGCGGTCAACGATTTCGATGAGACTGTGGACTCCTATACGAAACTCTTCGGGGTGGAGCCGGAAATAGAGACGGACGAGGACAGGGGATTGAAGATAGCCGTCTTCAAACTGGAAAACGTTCGAATAGAGGTCATGACTCCTGTCAGGGAGGATACGGCCATAAGCAAATTCCTGAAGAAGAGGGGCAACGGTATTCATCACATCGCCCTCCGGGTAAAGCGCATAGAGGATTACCTGAAGGATTTCCCTCCCATAACCCCCATAGAAAAGGGAATCACAGCATCCCGGGTGGTATTTCTGGACCTGGATTCCACCCACAGAGTGCTCGTGGAACTGGTGGAGGACTGAAGTGAAGAGGAAAGTTGTAATAGACACCAGCGTAATCACCAATCCGTACAGTACGAAGGAGATAGCCAGAAGTCTGGAAGGGGCTATGGAGGAATTCATACGCCTGGTGAAGGAATCCGGATACGAAATACTCGCAACCCCGGCCACGGTGGAGGAACTCAGAACATTCTTTCAGGAGCTGCCCATAGACTTCTACAGGGTGGTCCGCATAAAGACCCCCAACAAGTACGAGACCAGAATACCGGGAATCGTCCTGTACGACTTCCTTTCGGAGATGAGGGACAGGATAAACAGGGGATTGAGGGTGGCGGAGAAGGCGGTGAGGGAGTTCAGGGATAAGGAAGAAAGGGAAGCGATTAAATACCTGAGGGAGAACTACAGGAGGGTGATGCGGGAAGGCATAGTGGATTCGAAGGAAGACATAGACACCATACTCCTCGCCCTTCAGGAGGAGGCATCCATCTCCACAGCGGATGAAGGGCAGATAGAGCTGGCCAGGAAACTGGGGATAGAAGTGATAGAGCCCCGAACACTGTACAGGATGATGCAGAGGGAAATAGAAGAGGGAAGCGCCCCCACCGGGATTTGAACCCGGGTTTCCAGGTTGAGAACCTGGCGTCCTGGACCAGGCTAGACGATGGGGGCTTGTTCCATAAGTTTAAAGCACGGAATACTCCCATTTCAACCCCCGGGGCACGGGGAAGGTGAATAGGTTGTATGCAGTTCCCCTTCGAAAGAGGCATAAGAACAACCGGGGTCGAGGAGGAACCCTCAAAACGGAACTCCGAGAAAACATCTGCAACGATAAACGAACTGAACTTCGCCGCATCCCGCCCGTACAGGGTAAATCCGGAAACAGCCCGCATGACTCTTCATCTCATGCCCATATACCCCATTTCCGCTCGTGGCTCCATACAACGACAGCTTCCCATCCGTGTGCATCTTCGGCGAATCCACCGAATCGCATTCGGGAACGTGTATTTCGAAAGGCCAACGAAAATCCAGGACCTCAAAAGAGCCACGATTTTAAGATATTGAACCACAATAGAATGGGGATTCGAGAAGACCTATAAAATTAATCCATGCTGGTACTTGTATCACTTTTCATAGCATTTATGGCATTGGTTTACACACACTTCGCTATAGCCAATCCAGAGAATATTCATCTGGTCAGCGCCCTGAGCTTCTTCATATTCGGACTGGTGGCATGGAGGAAAGCCATATCCCTGAAACTGGAGACCGCAAGAGCCAAACTGATTGCATTTCTGGGAACCGGAGGTCTCTTCATCTCTGCGGGATTTCTGACACAGGGGAGCCTCTCCCACATACTGAACATAATTGGATACATCTTCCTCATCGTCGGCGTGGTCTTCATGTTCATCAACCTGTATGGTATGGGGTACAGCCTCGACCCGATGGAGTGGATTCAGGTCCTGATAGTCTTCGCAGTTCTATCGGCTGTTGCCGTTTATATGGGATTGAACAACGAAATATCCACCCTCGGATGGATTCTGACGGGTCTGTCCCTATTCCTGATTCTGATAGCCTCCGCAGTCCTGCGCATATTCTGGGGAAGCGACCTGGGAATGAGGTGGACCATAGGGGTGTTCGCCGGAATCCTTCTGGCCATCGCCACCGTATCCTATGCTTCTTTCATGTCAACGGGGAACATCGTGTACAGCCTGGTGGCCCACTTCTTCTACACTTCCTCCGGTGTGATGATGGCCATCCTGTACATGCTTCCCGACTGACAGGCAGGAGGTGGAATTTATAATTTGGTCATGAAGATTCTCATCAAGGCCGACTACATCCTGACGATGGATGAGAACGATACCGTAATCGAAGACGGTGCTGTACTCGTGGAAGATGGCATCATAAGAGCGGTGGGCAGGAATCTGGACGATGGGGAGGCGTACGTGATAGACGATAGACCGGCCATACTCCTGCCCGGATTCATCAACACCCACACCCACATCGCCATGGTGGGTTTTAGAGGGCTGGCAGACGATATGGAGTTGATGGACTGGCTGAAGAATTACATATGGCCGGCAGAGAACAGGGTGGTCAACGAAGAATTCATCGAACTCGCCGTTCCCCTCGCCCTCGCCGAGATGATTTCCACCGGAACCACCACATTCAACGACATGTACTTCTTCCCCGATATAACAGCCCGCATAACGAAGGAAGCGGGCATGAGGGGCTTCATATCGGAGGGGGTCATCAACTTCCCCACACCATCCGCGAAGAATTCCCGGGAGGGGCTTGCAATAGCGGAAAGTTTCATAAGGAACTGGAAGGGGGACGAATTGATTCATCCCGTGATGAGCCTGCACGCCCCATATTCGTGCTCGGGGGAACTGATTATCGAAGGGTACGAACTGGCCCGCAAATACGATGTTCCCCTTCACATGCACGTTTCTGAAACGAAGACGGAAGTTCAGCAGATTAAAGAGCAGTACGGGACAACCCCGGTCAGATACCTGGACTCCCTGGGGGTTCTATTCGATAGATTCATCGCGGCCCACAGCGTGTGGCTGGACCAGGAAGAAATAGAAATCTTCAGGGACAGGGGCGTGGGCGTTGCCCACAACACGCAGAGCAATATGAAACTGGCGAGCGGCGTTGCCCCCATCCCCGATATGCTGGAAAAAGGGGTCAAGGTGGGTCTCGCCCCCGATGGAGCCGCCTCCAACAACGACCTGGACATGGTGGATGAGATGAGAAGCGCCGCCCTGGTGCACAAGGTCCACAGGCTCGATCCCACAGTTATGAGCGCCCGGCAGGTGGTACGCATGGCCACAATAGGAGGGGCTACAGTGCTGGGAATCGATGACATGGTGGGGAGCATAGAGGTGGGGAAGAGGGCAGATTTGATAACCGTTTCCCTTTCGGGATTTCACATGATGCCCATATACGACCCCTATTCCCATCTGGTATATGCAGCAAAGGGAAGCGACGTCCGGAGCGTCATCGTCAACGGCAGAATCCTTATGGAAAAGAGGGAATTGAAGACGCTGGACCCGGAGAAAATCGCCCACAATGCGAAGGTATTAAAGGAGAAGATTCTAAATGCTCTGAGATAATGGGGGCAGAAGCCCCCACATTTTACTCCACATCCCTCTTCAGAGCCTTCTCGAAGTTCTCCTCCACCACCTTCCAGTCCAGATTGGCGAAGAAGGCATCGAGGTACTTACCCTTGGCGGTTCCGTAGTCCATGAAGAAGGCATGCTCGAAGACGTCTATCCCCAGTATGAGCTGGGCATTCCAGATGGGGTATATATTCTGCTCATCCCCTATCGCTATCATGAGCCTCTTGAAGTCGTAATCGTACGCCACCCATGCCCATCCACGGGCCGCCATCGCCGTGGCCCTGAGTTCCTTGTAAAACCTATCGTAGGAGCCGAAGTCCTTCTCTATCTGCTCCAGAAGTTTCCCTTCGGGTTTTCCACCCTCACCTCCCAGATGTCCGAAGTACAATTCGTGATTCTTCGTTCCACCGATGGCCCTCGTTATGTCCACTTTTATGGCCCTCAGGTGGGAAAGGGTGGGATTGGCCTTCTCGTAGAATTCTTCGGGCATCCGCTCCAGGAGTTCCATTCCCTCGTTGTACTTGGCCACGTATCCCAGGTACAGTTTTATATGCTCATCCATGGTGCGGGCGGATATTCCATCCATCTCCCACAGCTGGGGTCTCACCTTCTTGAAATCTATGGGCTCGTACTTCTTGAACGCCATGTTTCACCTCCTGTTATCGTCCCAAATTTTAAAGTATAAAAACGACTGAAATTGTAGGAAAATGCCGGTGAACACTTCACAGCACAGCGAAATCGATGGAAAGCAGATAGCGTGGATAGACAGAAGATAAAGGGAATATCACCTATATCATGAAAACGAGCCACATGGAATCACGGATGATTCGCACCCAGAATCTTCCCCATAACGTAAAAGGGAGGACCCCCGGGAGAAAAGCGAAAGTTCTTCACGAGTATCTTCCAGCCCTTCCTGAAATAAAGATTGAGAGCAGGTAAATTGTCCATCCTGACCGTAAGCAGAGCCACGGGCTCCTTTCTGCCATCGAGAAGAGCATCGTGCAATTTCCCTCCCAGACCCATGCGCCTATAACCCTCATCGACAGCCAGCTCCACGAATTCGAAGTGGTCCCTCTCCAGCCATTCTCTTCTCATCTCCGGCTCCATGGCAGCATGGACGAGTTCGTACCAGTACTGACCGGGCTCCCCTGTATATCCATAGGCAAATCCTGCCAGGGTCTTCCCATCCAGCGCCAGAAGTCCTCTGAAACCCCTGCGCTGGAAGTGCCTGAGCATTATCTCCCTCCTCTGCTCCACCATGGGAGGTGTAAGGCCATGGGCACGGGCGTATATCCGCAGGATGGCGGGCAGGTACTCCTCCATCATCCGGGGCGTGGCCTCAACGATTCTCATCCAGAGGCTCTCCGAATTCCAGCAGGTTTCCCATCGGGTCCTTAATCTGGATGGTTTCGAAACCGAAATCCTGAACAATCGGACCGGTCAACTCGAAGCCAGCCTCCTGGAGCCTCCTGTACAGAGAATGCACATCGTCCACCCGAAAGAACAATCCCATATTGCGGGTCTCCTCCTCAGGGGTTTCCACCCGATGGAGGGCCAGTATAGAAGAGCCGGTGTCGAATTCCACCCACATTCCGTAATCCGACTTCACGGTGAATCCGAGATTTTCATAGAATTTCCTGATGCTCTCCACATCCATGACGTAAACGATTGCATACTTAAGGTTCATCCATCAATTTTAAAGTGAGAAAAACTCGAAAAAGCCGGTTCCGGTCCGGAGCCGGAACTATTCCTCTATAACCTTCTCCACTTCGTTGTCCTGACCGAGTATCACCACGGTGGGCCTATAATGGTCGTATTCATCCTCGTCCACGCATCTGAAGGCCATTATTATGACCTTATCCCCCCTCTCCCCCAGACGGGCGGCGGCTCCATTGAGCACTATCCTCCTGGAGCCCCTCTCCTCCTCTATGGCATAGGTGACGAATCTCTCCCCGTTGGTGATATTGACCACCAGGATTTCCTCATAGGGTTTAATGCCTGCCCTCTCCATCAACTC
>WGAQ01000169.1 GCA_015494735.1 Caldifarciminota bacterium
ATGCTCTCCTGCCTGCCATACAGTTGCCACAGGATGAGCATGGAGGAATCATCCCTGCCGAATATGAGGTAGGGACTCTTGCGGTACACGTGCAGGGAATCGCTGGATGTCAATAAAAGAATCGTGATGAGCATGTCTGAACTTTTAAAGCACGGATACGAATTCCCATAGGTTCCATTCGGCCGGGTTGGGTATAGATTCCGCTTTAACTTTTCCTTCTGTTGCCACATTGCCTTTCATCGGCATCGATTATGGGTTCAGAGATAAGATTGGTCAGGGCATTTGTTGCATGTGGAATAGTCCCACAGGATTTTGAAGCATGATAGATACAGGGAACCAGTTTGCCCGTTTCACAATCTATGAGAATGGATTACTGACTCCGAATTCGGGATTCCCCTGCAGATACTCCTTCTTCTTAGATGGCAGGGAGTTGATGAAAAACGTCCATGCAGATTTCTGGGTTGCAGAGGGGATTCGTCGGGAGACAGAGCGACTCCAATCTTCATAGCGCCTTTATAATTTCCCCATGGTCTTCAAACTGGAAGAAGGAGAGAAGGCGAAAAGCAAAAAAGCCATCAATATAGTTCAGGCGGTGAGGCTTGCTCTTGCGGAAGAGATGCGTCGCGATGAAAGGGTTGTGGTTCTGGGCGAGGATGTGGGAAAGAGGGGTGGAGTATTCCTTGCCACAGAGGGTCTTTACGAGGAATTCGGTCCCGAGAGGGTGATAGATACTCCCCTGACCGAAGCCGGAATAGTGGGGGCGGCTATAGGGATGGCCCTCTATGGGCTGCGTCCGGTTGCTGAGATTCAGTTCGCGGACTTCATCTTCCCTGCTTTCGACCAGATAGTGAACGAGGCAGCCAAATTCAGATACAGGAGCGGTGGCCAGTACACGGTCCCCCTGGTTATAAGGGCCCCCTATGGGGGTGGAATAGGGGGAGGTCTGTATCACTCCCAGAGCCCCGAATCCTACTTCGCTCATACACCCGGTCTGAAGGTCGTTATACCGGCCACTCCCACGGATACCAAGGGTCTCCTGAAGTCCGCCATAAGGGACGATGACCCCGTCCTCTTCTTCGAGCCCAAGAAGATTTACATGTCCGTCAAGGAGGAGGTCCCCGAAGACCCCGACTTCACAATCCCGATAGGGAAAGCAAAACTCCTTAAGGAGGGGAAGGATGTTACGCTGGTTTCCTACGGATATATGGCCCACGTGGCCCTCTCTGCGGCAAAGAAGGCTCAGGAGGAGGGAATAGATGTGGAAGTTATCGACCTGAGAAGCATATTGCCATTCGATAAAGACGCCATTCTGGAGAGCGTTGCCAAGACGGGGAGGCTGGTTCTTCTGAATGAGGCCCCGAAGATTCTCTCCTTCGCTTCCGAACTGTCCGCATTCATCAGCGAGAGGGCCATAGAGTACCTTCTGGCGCCCATTATCCGCGTCACGGGATACGATACCCCCTTCCCCTATGCACAGGAGAAGTGGTATATGCCCGATGAGTTCAGGGTTCTGAGGGCTATAAGAAAGGTTATGGAGTGGGATTGACGGTTCCATGCGACTCCTGAACTGGTTTCTTCTTCTCCTGCTGCTCCTGATGGGCGGTCTGGGTTATTACTTTTACTACACCGACTATATGCCCCTGAAGAAAGCATTCAGGGATTTGCAGGAAGAAAACCTCAAACTGGTGAAGATTGCGGGGGGTTCCCGCCAGTCCCGGGAGAGTTCCAGAGACAATATACAGAAAATAGTGATTCAGACGGACAAGATATTCCGTCCGGGAACGGACCAGTTGACGGGATACGGAAAGAAGTACCTGGATGAGCTGTACGCAGAACTGTCGAAGAAGGGTTTCAAGGAACTCCGGGTGGAGAGCCACACGGACAGCATACCCGTCCAGACCAAGAGGGACAAGTATCCCACCAACTGGGAACTGGCTGCCCACAGGGCCACCGAGGTGGTCCGCTATTTCATCAGCAAGGGGGCGCCTCCCGATAAACTGGTGGCTGTGTCCTACGGCGACAGCAGACCCATAGCCCCCAATTCCACCAGAGAGGGCAGAAAGCAGAATAGAAGAATAGAAATCGTCATCGTTCGATAGTGCCCCGGAGTTTCCGGGGTTCCATTTATAAAGCCCTTCGAACACCGGCAACATATACCCCGCATGGGTTCACTGATGCCAACTTTATACTTTTCGGCATCTATGATAAAGAAGGTTCTGAAATTCGAACTGGTCGGCGACAGGGAAAGAATCGTCGATATACTGAAGGATTTAAAGGAAGCCGGCATAGTGCACATAGAGGAGTATCCGAAGAAGTACAGGGAAGCCGATATCCGTCTGCCCAACGAGGAACTGTACAGAAGGGGCAGGAATTACCTGAATGACCTGGAGAGCCTCCTTGGAAACAGGTTTCCCAGACACGATGTCCTTGTTGAGATAAGCGAGGAGGATATAAGATTCCTCGAGGAGCAGCTGGAGAAGGCAAGAGAACTGGTTGCCCGAAAGGAGGACCTGATTTCCAGAATCGAATTGATAGAGCCTTATTACCTGGCCCTGGAGCAGATTCTTTCGAAGGGGGAGCCGGATTTGATAGTGGTGGTTCCCAAAGGGGACAGGGAGAACTGGAAGAGGGTGGAGGAGCGCATCCGTCAGGAAGCCCCTGCCCTGGAATCCACGGTGGTTCAACTGGATTCGGGGCGTATGGCTGTTGCTCTGAGGGTGGGGCGCCTCGCCATGGAAAAAGTCAGGAGGATAATAGAGGAGAGTGGTTTTCTCCTTTTAAAACTGCCCTCTCAGTATCAGGGGATGGAATTGAGAAAGGCATTCGAGAAGCTGAAAATCGATTATTACAATCTGAAGGGGCAACTCTTTAAGGTGGAGAAGGACATAAGGGATTTCTTCGAAAAGATAAAGGACAAGGTTTCCCGAATCAAGACGAGCGTTCTGGACAAGTTCGAGGATGTCAATGTTCTGCGGAAGTACTCTGCCTATACCAAGTACGCCTTCTTCATGAAGGGGTGGGTTCTCGAAGAGGACCAGATGAAACTCCTGGATATACTGGAAGGGAAGTATCAGGGCCACTACTTCATCAAATTCGATAGACCCGTCATCGCCGAATACGAAAAAACACCGGTCAGCCTTAAGAATCCGAAACTCTGGAAGCCTTTCGAAGTCCTTCTGGACTTCTTCCAGTATCCCAAATATGGCACTATAGACCCCACTTTCTATCTCTGGTTCTTCTTCCCGGTTTACTTCGGATTCATGTTGGGGGATGCGGGATACGGTCTTATTCTGCTCATTTCTCTCCTCTTCTTCAGGTGGGCTAATCCCGGCAGTAAGGTGGTGAGAGATTTCACCACCG
>WGAQ01000170.1 GCA_015494735.1 Caldifarciminota bacterium
CCTCTGCTATCTTTTCCGGAGAACTGCCTGTCAGTATTCCCAATCCTCTTTCTGAAAGTAAATTATCCGGGTCAACTTCAGCAGAAACCACCAGAGTTCTGTATTTCCATGCCTGGATGAAGGTATTGGGAAAGCCTTCCTTGAGGGAAGTGTTTACATATATCCATGCATCTCTGAATAAAGACTCGCTTTTCTCAAAGGGCACTTTGCCGGTCAGGAAAAGATTATCTGGAGCCGAGTTTACTATCCATTCATAGCCTTTACGTATATTTCCCGCCATTACAAATTTATATCTGGGCAACAAGGACGAAATTTTTAAGAATAGCTCGGGCCTTTTATTCTCGCTAAAATTCCCCACCCATATAATCAAAGGCTCCTTGGATTTGGAAATATCCTCTAGTGGCGGTATGCTGTGTATGGATTTGAATATTCGGGCATTTATGGAGTACAGTCTTTCGATTTTAATCTTTTGCTCTATGTTCTGAACGAAATGTTGGTTCATCAAGCGTATGCCTGCCAGAAAGAATAAGTCTTCTGTAAAAGCATTTAGAAAAAGAACAGGTAATTTCCATTTTGGTTTATCGTAAGTCAATGCAGCTTTCCAGAATCTTTTTAAATTGCTGAATTTATCCAGTCCGACAGCTTCTGTCGCAAACCACAGAGTTTTCGCTCCGACTATTTTCGATGCCAGCCCTATGGGCAATAATGCGGGCCAGTTCATCCTGGTATAGACTATATCCGGTTTGATTCTCAGGATTTCTTCGAAGATTCTCCAGGTGTTTCTTATGGGAAATGGCATCTTCAACTTCCTTATCACTTTTACATTCTCCACATTTTCTTCTATGGGTTTCCCGCCGGGATTGGAAGTGAGATAATAAACATCGTAACCCCATTTTGATGCATATTTTGCTTTCAGGTATGCCTGAACTTCCGCTCCCCCTCCCCTGCCATCCTGGATGAAATAGGGCATCACAAATAGAATGCGCCGCACTCCGGTAATTTTAATTCGTGCCGTGGAAATTACCCTTTCTCCCGACGGGAATCCGGATGGATCGTGGAGACGATGTAAAATTTTGCGAATTGCATGGGCAGACTTCTGGTCCTCTCATCCGGATTCTGGAAGGACGACAGCATAAACCCATCGGGGGCCATTCTGCAGACTTATTACGCAGCCCGATTCGCCGCCGAAAGGGGATGGGAGGTGGACTACGTGACATTCACCCGCGACGGGGACAGGTGGCTCAGGGTGCTGGAGCAGGATGGAATGAGGGTCCACTATCTTAAGCCCCGCCGACCGGACATTGCTGCTCTTCCCGGACTGCTGAAATATGCATCCCGTATTCCCTTTCAGGTTGTCTATCAGAGGGGGAGGTCCTGGCTCACCTTCGCCGCCGGCCTTCTGGCCCGGAGGAAAAGAGCCCGATTCGTATGGGCCTCCAGCGCGCAGGAGGGTCTGGAGAGGTCCAAGATGATTCGCAAACTGTGGAAATCCAGAAGGTCTCCTCTCAGGAAATTCATCCTTTCCCCCCTGTTTCTGATAGAGGATGCCCTCATGCGCAGGGGTATATCCATGGCGGACGTTATCGTGGTTCAGAATGAGTATCAGGCCAGCAGGGCCAGGGAACTGTGGGGAAGGCGTCCCGTCGTGATTATCCCCAACATGCAGCCGGGAGTGGAGGGGTATCCGGCAAAGAGGAGGCCCGTGAAGGTGGTGTGGGTTGGCACCCTGACCCCGTGGAAGCGCCCGGAGGTATTCCTGGAGATTGCGAGGAGGCTCGGGGAGGGTTTCCAGTATTACATGGCGGGTGGTGGGGATGCCTCTCTGATATCCGGACACGAGAGAATCCCCGGATTCAGGTATTTAGGCAGGATATCCAGCGATGAGGTGAATGAACTCCTTGAAGGGGCATGGTTCATAGTCAATACGAGTGTGGGAGAGGGAATTCCCAATGCTGTCATTCAGGGGGCCATGAGGGGAGCCGTTCCCATATCCATGAATGAGGATTACGGTTTTCTTCCCCCTTCCCTGGTCGTGAAAAGTGTGGAGGGGGTGGTGGAATTGATACGCAGACTTTCTTCCGATGTGGATGAGTACAGGAAGCTCTCGATGGAGCTATTCGAGAAGGCCCGCAGAGTATTCGGTTATCGGGTCAATGGGGAAAAATTGATGAAAGTATTTTCGGGGGAAATTCCATGAGACTGCATGCGGTGAGCAAATTGGGCGGTGGTTATGGAACATTCCTCAGGGCTCTCATGAAGAGGGGGGAGGTGGTATGGGAGGTTTCCTCCTCGGAGGTGCCCTTGAATCCGGCCACGGTGAAGCGACTCGTGGTTTATGGATACATACCCGACTTCCCCTTTCGCATATTCGAGAATGCCCGAAAGTATTACTACTTCCACGGTTTGAGGATGCTGTCCCGCAGGATGTTGCTGGGAAGAAGGGAAGTAAATCCACTGCATCTGCTTCGATTGATGAGGTTCAGGAGATGGCTTCGAAATTTCGACGATTACCTTTCGGTGAGTTTCGCCATGAGGGATGCTGCCAGGAAGTTCTATGGGGTGGATTCATTGGTGGTACATAATGGCATGGATATGGATGGGAATGGATGTCCATCGGAAGATGGGGAGTATCTCCTCTGGGTCGGAAGAGGGGCATGGGTTAAGGGGCTTGATGCTTTTCTGAGATTGATGAGGAGCCTGCCTGAATTCAGGGGGGTGGTGGTGGGGAATGTGAATCCGGTCGATGGATATCCCAATGTGGAATTCTCCGGATATGTGGAGGATTTAAGAGAAATCATGTGCGGGGCGAGGGCTGTGGTCATCACCTCCTACTTCGAATCCTTCTCCTACGTGACCCTCGAGGCCCTGAAGTATGGAAGACCCGTTCTGGTTCTCAGGAGGGCTGCCGGAGCATGGGAAATCCTTCAGATGATGGGCCTTTACCGATGGGGATTCGATTCTATACGCGATATGGCGCGATTCATCGAGGAGCATCCCCGCCTGGATTTCCCCGGCCATCCGGACCTGTCCTTCTTCTCCTTCGACAGCACCTACCGGAAACTCCTGGAGGCTCTGGGATGAGAATCCTCATGATTACCGACAGCTATCCCCACCAGGAGAAACCCTATCTGACCACATTTCACCACGAGCATGCGAAGGTCCTGGCCCGCATCGGAGATGTCAGGGTGCTGACCCTCATCAGGGGAAGACGATTCGGTTTTCGCAGGTACATCCGGGATGGAATAGAGGTGGAGGCCTTCGAGATACCCTACGTGAAGGGATGGGGCTTCGTATTCTTTCCCCTATCGGTAATTTCCCACTTCATCCAGTCCTCGAGGGGTTTGAGGGGTTTCGAGCCCGATGTGGTAATACTTCAGATGGCTCTTCCCCACGGTATCGCCTATCTGCCCCTCGGATGGTGGAGAAGGTACATCCTGGTGGAGCATTCGAGCAGCGCTCACAGGAAGAATATCCTTCTGGAGAGGATGGTGGTCAGGGGTGCGTCGGGGCGCTACACGGTCAGTTCCTTTTACAGAAAACTCCTGGAGAAGAGGCTCGGTGTGGATTTCCATGGGGTGATTCCCAATCCCATATCTGTGGAAGAGCGCAGGTGCGATAATTCTTCGGGAGTCATATTCGTTGGAAGGCTGGATGAGAACAAGGCCCCCCATCTATATGTGGAGTCCGCCCGTCTCCTTCCCCATATGAGGTTCACCCTGGTGGGAGAGGATACAGGAACTCCCTATTCGAAGCGAATTCTTGGTAATCTTCCCCGGAATGTACATTATGCGGGGGCTGTTTCGAGAAGCACTGTGCTGGACCTCATCTGTGGCAGCGATATGCTGGTTTCCACCAGCCGATTCGAGACCTTCGGTGTTGCCATCGCTGAGGCCCTTGCCCTGGGCAAACCCGTCGTGTGGACGGATTCGGAAGGTCCGAGGGATTTCCTGAATGAGGGTAATTCCGTCCTCGTCCGGGAGAGGACTCCTCATGCGGTGGCGCGGGCAATAGAGGAGGCTTATAGGAGATTGAAATCCGGCCATTTCGACCCGGAGGAAATCAGACGGGGCATCCTTCGATATGCGGGGGTGGATGCCGTTGAAAGGAGGTACAGGGAGGCCATATCCCGATTGCTGGAGGAGGAAAGGTGAAGAGGTTCCTCATAATATCCATCGATACGGAGTGCGATAAGGGTCCGGGATGGAGGATTCGCTATCCCATGAGTTTCGAGGGTATTTACAGGGGAATAGGGGAAATCCTGCAGCCCCTCTTCGAGGAATACGGATTCAGGGCCACGTATCTCCTGAGTCCGGAGGTGATGGAGGATGATGAAAGCATTTCCATCCTTCTGGATGTGATGAGGAGGGGGGCGGAACTGGGAACGCATCTGCACGGAGAATTCGTGGAGCCGATGAAGAGGCGGAAGCCCGTTTTCACCGGTGAGATGGCAGCCCATTATCCGGATGAACTGGAGTACGAAAAGTTAAAGAATCTCACCGCCCTGTTCGTGAAAACATTTGGATTTCAGCCCCTCTCCTACAGAGCCGGACGGTTTTCCATATCCTCCCGCACCGTGCGCTTTCTGGAGGAGCTGGGATACAGAGTGGACTCCTCCCTCACCCCCTTTTCCTCCGTTTCGGGGGTGGACCACAGGAGGGCTCCGGCGTATCCCTATTATCCCGATTACGACGACATATACAGGCCCGGAAATTCCCGGATTCTGGAAGTCCCCATAACCATTCTGCCCCGCAATTACCTTCTGTTCCGCATTTTGAAGTCCACCCCCCTGTACCGCATCGGGAGATTCAGGAGACTGGTGAAGGGATGGTTCGGAAATATCTGGCTCAGGCCCACTGTATCCGGTGCCCGGGAGGTGGGCGAACTCCTGCGCCTCTATCCGAAGATGTTTCCCGGGAGGACCGTTTTCTTCAACATGATGTTCCACAACGTGGAGGTGGTGGAGGAGCTCAGTCCGTACGATGCCCGGATGGTGCGCAGGAATTTGAGGGAGATGCTGTCCGTGCTGCGCGATTATGGATTCGAAGGACTGACGCTGAAGGAGGTGCCCGATGAGTACGGAAGGGGAAGTGTTCAATAGTTTATTCGAGCTGCAGGGGATAAAGGAGGCCATAGGGGAGTATGTGAAATCCCGTTACAGGGTGATTCCGGTGGATGGGGATTTCGTAATCAGGAAGGCGGGAAGGGTCAGGAGGCTGGAGCATCTTATGCAGGACTATCTGGACTGGTGGGATGCGGATATATCCATGGATGATATGGCGAGAATGGTGAGGAGTGCATGGTATTTCCGCGGAGTGTTCAAGAATATTCTGGAATTCTCGAATGTTTACGGGATTCTCCAGCGCATGCATCGGGAGGGACTTCTGCCCGGTGCCAGATTTTCGTGGTCCAGGGTATATTATGTGGATTTGAGGGCTTTCAGCGACTGGGAGGGGCTTCGCAGGAGCTTTTCCAGAAATGTGTGGAAAAATGTTCGTCACTTCCGGAACAGACTTTCGAGGGAATACGGGGAGTGGAGCGTGGATAGATGGAACGACATAGAGGGAGCATTCCGGTTCGTCATGGATGCCCTCCAGAGGAGATTCTCCTCGGACAATCTGGGAGACCCATCATACAGACTCATGATGCATAGAGTAATTCGATGCCTTCACGAAAGTGGATTGCTGGTCCCGTGGGCCCTGAGGGCGGGGAAGAAGGTCCTCGCCGTGAACTTCATCATAGAGAAAGGGGGAATTGCATTCAGTTATATGGCCGGATACGATATGGGGAGCGATGCATACCGGTTCCTGATATTCCACCTGATAAAGCACTATTACGAAAAAGGATTCGGGCAGTTCAACTTCATGAAGGGGGAGAGCCGGTACAAGACCCAGTGGACGGACAGATTCTACCGCCTTTACCGGGTGGAATTCCCCCATCCGGTTCCCGTAAAGAGGCTCATATCCGCCATAATCTGAACACTATCAGCCCCGTCATCAGAAGTATGAGCAGAACCTGACGGATGTCTATGGGCAGTTTGCCGGATATTCTGAGCATCCACATTCCCCTGAACAGGGCGTTCAGGGAGGATTCTATCACCAGGGCCCAGGCAGCCCCGTAAAGCCCCATGCTCCTTATGAGGAGATAGCTGGCCAGTATGGATGTGGTGGAGCTGATGGAGTACGTTATGAGGTTGAGGTCGGTCCTGCCCCGCGCTATGATGTACCCCTGCCATGCAGAGGTCCATGCCTCCATCAGGAGCATGAGGGACATGATCAGGAGAACCGGATACCCCCTGATGTAATCCGGGCCCAGGAATCCCAGTATCCACTCCCCTGCCAGGATGAATGGGAAAATCATGAGGGATGCAGCAGAGAGATTCATGAAGGAGACCCTGCCGGTCGTATCCACACCTCCACCGGAGACCACCTCCCTGGAAAGGCGAGGAAGGAGGGCGGAGGAGAAGGCCAGGGTTATGTTGTGCACCCCCATGACCAGAATGGATGATGCCCTGAAGATACCCGCATCCGACAGGTGTCTGGTTGTGCCCAGCAGGATGACCCCTATGTTCTGTGCCGTGTAGGAGACCACGAATCGCAGGGCGTTGGGGAGGGAGAACCTCACCCACTCCCCCACCCTGTAGGAGGGTTTCTCGGACAGGAGGGCTCCGAGGTCCTTCCTGAGGAGATACAGGGTTGCCATCAGGGTGGAGGCGGATTTGGTTATGAGGGAGAGGATTGCCCCCAGCATCTTGAATGGAATCAGGAGCCACCAGAGCACGAGGTGCAGAAAGCGGAAACTGTTGGGCATTATATTGACAGCCAGCGTATAGGCTCTGAATCTTTCCAGTCCGAGCATGGTGGCCGATAGGGGGCTGTTGAAGACCATCAGGGGAACGAGGGCGGCGTACAGGAGCAGGTATTCCCTGTGAACTCCCCTCAGGACTCTGGAACTTATCCAGTCCCCGCCCATGAGGAATATCAGGAGGAGTACGGTGGAGAGGCCTGCCGCATACATAAGGGAAAGCCTTATCAGTCCCGATGTCAGGTCGTGCCTTCCCTCCCTGGTATAGATGGGCAGGTATCTCCTTATGGCCAGGGAGAAGAATCCCGCCAGGGGAAGGGTTATCATGTTCACGAATCCGGTTATGGTGCTGTACTCTCCGTACTGCTGTACTGTAAGCATCCTTATGACTATCAGACCCGAGAGGAAGGAGAGTATCTGGGTGAATACATTCCCCGAGAAGAGGACGAGAACATTCCTTATCATTCCAGAAGCACCCTCCTGAAGACGCGGGCCCATTCGGTGGGGGTGGCTTTTTCCTTTATCAGTTTCTTTCCGAATCTTACAGCCATCTCCCTGTGCTCTGGATGGCGCATCCACTCTATGCGTTTTCGGAGTTCTTCCACATTCCCCACCGGATATATGGCCCGGGGAATGACGAAATCCTTCGCTCCCACTTCATCCGTTACTATTACCGGAACGGAGGACATGAGGGCCTCCATAACCACGAATCCGTGCACCTCGTTTTCCGACGGCAGGATGAACAGGTCGTAATTTCTGTAAACCTCGTGAACTCTTTCGTGCGGTACAGGGGGCAACAGTTTGACCTTCGACTGGAGATTCAGCTTTCGAATCATGTCCTTCACTTCTTCTTTCGAAGGGCCTTCCCCTATTATGTCCAGGGTGTACTCATCCATGGTGGACAGGGCCTTCAGCATGTCCCCTATGCGTTTCCTCCTTATGAGCCTTCCCAGATGCAGAATCCTGAGGAATTCCCCTTCGTGCTTCTTCTCGTATTCGAATCGGCCAAGGTCGAAGGATGTGTAGGCTATCTCCACCCTCTTTCCACCCATTCGAATGGCATGTTTCCTGGCAAGGGAGTTGGGAACCACTATGGCATGGGCTCTGGAGTATATGAATCTCCTCAGAACGTACCTTACCGGTATCATCAGGGCGTACCCGCCCCGCAGGGACACTGCCCCCGTCCATACGACGTAGGGAATCTTCTGCCACATGGCCTTGAGGGCTATGGCTATCTCCAGTGGGCTTATTCCTCCACTGACCACTATCTTTTCGAATTCGCGCAGGGATGGTATGGATGAAGGGAGGAATGTGTATCCGGGGTCCATTGGATGGTTTATGTCCAGTTTGCGGGATTCCAGAAATTCGTATGTGAAGCGGGCTTCTTTCAGGGAGGATGCCCATCCCTTTCTCTTCTCCACCTCCTTTTCGAAGAAGAATACCACCAGGTTGCCGTTCAGGAGGTCGTTCAGAGCGTTGAGCATGGGAATCTTCTGCGGTGTGGGGATGTTGGTGAAGAATGCGTACACCTCGGAGAAAATTTTAAAACACATGGCCCGTGCTATAAAATTGGCCGGGATATGGCCCTTTTCCTCCTCCTGATTCTGATATTCGCTTTGCTTATGGCCTCATTCCTCATGGTCAGTCCCATCATCTTGCTCCTGACGCTTCCCGTGGTGGCCCTTATTCTAATTCTACTCTTTCCCCGGCGGCTCATCACCACGGACATCACCATGATGGTTCTAATCCTGATGATAACTTCCAAGCCCATAGTGGACATGTTCTGGGACACGTATCTGGGTGGATTCAAGTTGCTCCACTACTATTCATTCCTCATGTATGTGTATGCGCTCTTCGTTCTGATTCTGAGGAGGATACGCCTTTCCGATTTCAGGTTCTATCATCTGGTCATAATAACGGGCGTGTACTATGGGGTCCTTGCGGTTCTGTATATGATGGCGAAGGGAAATATCCTGTCCTCCATCGAATACTTCCTCAGGACCACCTACGGCGTTCCCTTCTTCTTCGTCATGGGCTCTTATCTGTACGAGAAGAGAAATCTGAAGAGGTTCCTGCTCCTTACCGTAATAATGCTGATTCCTGTCGCCCTGATGGGGATTTACTTCCTCTTTACCCGCTCTCCGGAGGGATTCCAGATTACCGGCTCTGTGGAAAAGTTCTGGAGGCTCAGGGGAGTGTATCACGATGCGTCCGTCTTCGGATTGAAGATGGTTCCCCTGCTGGTGGCCTCCTGGTATCTGGCCTCGAGGGGCATGAGGTGGATGTACGTCTTCACCGTGGTATCCGCCCTCCTGATTTTCTACACCTACACCAGGGCCCTGTGGATTTACCTCTCCATTCTTCTGGTCCTGTGGTCTGTGTATCGCAGGAATTACTGGATTCTGCTGGCATTCGCCGTATTCGTCTTCCTGAGATGGGACTTCATAATGGAGAGATTCACCTATGCCGGAATAACCCTGGAGAGCCCCTATGGATTCGGTGGCAGGGTCATAAGGTGGCAGTATGGTATGGAGATGTTCCAGAATGCTCCCCTGTTCTCCAGGATGTTCGGCCTGTTCGTATCGGGTATCACCATTCCCGGGGGGTACATCCACAACCTGTACCTCCAGTGGTTACTGGATGGAGGACTGGTGGGCTTTGCAATCAACGGCATCATATTTTCCGTATTTCTGTTGAATGTCGTGGGGCTTGTGAGGGGGGGAGATGACAGGGCCCTTCTTCCCCTTTCGTATCTCCTCTTCCTCCTCATCACCGGATTCGCAGCCAGTTATATGAATGTTCCCAACGTCCAGGTTTACCTGTGGTCCTTTCTGGGTATGGTCTTCTATTCCCCTTTAAAATTAGCCCATGGCTCAAAGGGATTTGAAGCGGGCAATAGCCACGGATTGCGGCAGCACCACCACGAAAGCCATCCTCATAGAAAAGAGGGATGAGGGTTACCGTCTTATTTCCAGGGGTGAGGCCCCCACAACGGTAGAAAAGCCTTTCGAGGATGTCACAATCGGTGTCAGGAATGCCGTTCACGAGCTGGAAGAAATAACGGGAAAGAAATTCCTGGATGAGAATGGCAACTTCATAAAGCCCTATAAGAGCGACAGGGAAGGGGTAGATGCCTACGTTTCCACCTCTTCCGCCGGCGGTGGATTGCAGATGCTGGTGATGGGGGTCGTGAAGGAGATGACGGCGGAGAGTGCAGCCCGTGCAGCCCTGGGAGCCGGTGCCATAGTTATGGAGACCATCGCCATAAACGATGGCAGGCTGGATCACGAGAGAATAGAACTTATAAGGCGCCTGAGGCCTGATATGATACTCCTCGCCGGTGGAACGGAAGGGGGGACCATAAAACATGTGGTTCATCTGGCCCAGCTCATAGTGGCTGCTGACCCCAGGCCCAGATTCGGAGCCACCTACAAGATGCCCGTCATCTATGCGGGCAACTCTGCGGCGAGGGAGGAAATAAAGAAGATTTTAGGCGACAGAGTGGCCCTTTACATAGTGGATAATATCAGGCCCACTTTAGAGACGGAGAACCTCGGGCCTGCCAGGGAGAAGATTCACGACCTCTTCCTGGAGCACGTTATGCAGCAGGCTCCCGGATACTCCAAACTCATGCAGATGGTGGATGCCCCGATAATGCCGACCCCCGGAGCTGTCGGAATGCTCATAGAGAAGGTGGCCCGTGAGAACGATATGGAGGTCCTGGGTGTGGACATCGGAGGGGCCACCACCGACGTATTCTCGGTCTTCAGGAATTCGGAAGGAGAACTGGTCTTCAATCGTACGGTTTCCGCCAATCTGGGCATGAGCTATTCCATATCCAACGTCATGGTGGAGGCGGGGATAGATAACATCCTCAGGTGGGTTCCCTTCCACATAGACGAGACGGAACTCCGGAACAGAATCAAGAACAAGATGATTCGACCCACCACCATACCCATGACCCTGGAGGACCTGATAGTGGAGCAGGCGATAGCCAGGGAAGCTCTGAGACTGGCTCTGGAGCACCACAAGATGTTCGCCACTGAACTCAAGGGGGTGCAGGCGGCCAGCGATATATCCAGGGCCCTTCAGCAGCAACTGGAGAGAACTCTGGTCGATATGATGGATCTCGACCTGGTCATAGGCTCCGGTGGTGTCCTGTCCCATGCCCCGAGGAGGGCGCAGGCCTTCCTGATGATGCTGGATGCCTTCCAGCCGGAGGGAATCACTGAAATTGCCGTGGATAGCATATTCATGATGCCCCACCTCGGCGTTCTTTCCACCATAAACGAGCAGGCCGCATTCGAGGTCTTCGACAGGGATTGTCTCATCAGGCTCGGGACGGCCATAGCCCCCAGGGGTATTGCCAGGGAGGGGAAGCCTGTTCTTAAGGCCAGGATCACCTTCCCCGATGGCACCACGAAGGACTACACCTTCCGATTCGGTGAAATCGTGCGCTTCGACCTGGGGGTCGGGGAGAAGGCCCGTCTGGAGTTGCAGCCCATGGGGGGAATGGATGTGGGAGAGGGTCCCAACAAGCGGATGGAGGTTGAGGTCAGCGGTGGCGTTGTCGGTCTCGTCTTCGATTTGAGGGGCAGGCCCATACAGATTATCCCGGAGAAGAGGGTGGAGCAACTCTTCAGGTGGATAGAGGCAATGGAAGCCTATGATACAGAACGCCTTGAGGAGATAATAAGCACTTTCAAGGCGGCATAGGCATTTGGGAAGGGGTAAAACCTTTAAAATTTTTTAAATGCCCTCTACTGTTGCCGGTATCCTTTACGATGAGCCGTTGCGCAATCATACGACCATAAAGATAGGTGGGCCAGCCCGCTATTTCGCCAGACCATCCACCCTCGAGGAGTTGAAAGGGGCCCTCTCTTTCGCCAGGGACAGGGGGATTCCCATATACGTGATTTCAGGGGGCTCTGACATAGTATTTCCGGATAGGGGTTTCGACGGTCTCGTAATCAGGATGGACCGTCTGAGGGGTGTGGAGAGGGTGGAGGATGACCTGGTCGTGGCCCATGCCGGTGAGAGCATACCCTCCCTTGCAGTCCTGACGGAGCAGTGGGGGCTGTCCGGATTCGAATACCTCTTCGGAGTTCCCGGAAGGATCGGGGGAGCGGTGGCAAAGAATGCGGGTGCTTACGGACTCGAGGTGGCCGATATCCTCGAATACGTGGAGCTGGTCACGTGGGAGGGGGAACTGGTGAGGATGGGGCCCCGGGACATCGCCATAAGATACAGGGAATCGGATGTCCTTAAGTACGGGGTCGTATATCGTGCCTGGTTCCGGCTGAGGAAGGAATCCCCCGGGGTCATAAGGAGGAGGAGGGAGGAGTTTTCCAGCAGGCGCATGAAGACGCAGCCCTACGGTGTTGCCACTGCTGGATGCATGTTCAAGAATCCCGAGGGTCATTCGGCGGGAAAACTGCTCGATATGGCGGGGATGAAGGGGGAGAGGAAGGGGGATGTGATGGTTTCGGAGAAGCACGCCAACTTCTTCATAAATCTCGGGGAGGGCAGGAGCGAGGATGTGCTCTACCTGGTGGAACTGGCAAAGAAGAGGGTTTATGAGGAATTTGGAATCGTGCTGGAAGAGGAGGTGATAATTCTGAGATGAAGGATTATGTGATAGCAATAGACGTTGGCTCCGGTTTTGTGAAGGCTGCCATAGGCAGGAGAAGTCCATCCGGAATCGAGATGATTTCCGTGGTGGAGGAGAGGGCTGTCGGAATAGAGAGGGGTCTCATAACCGATGGTCCCCAGGCGGCGGAGACGATACGGCGGGTAATCCATAAACTCTACGAGAGCAGTGCTGTGGATAAATTCGAATACCTGAACGTAATCGCAGCCATATCCGGAAAATCCATATTCACCTCCAGCAACGTGGAGGGGATGATATCCCTGCGGGACAACAGGCCCATAGATGAGAAGGATGTGAGCAAGGTCATAGAGCAGGCGAAGACGATGGCCAACATACCCAACGACCACGAAATCGTATACGTTCATCCCCATGTCTTCATCGTGGATAAGCCGGAGACGGGAACCGTGAGGAATCCCATAGGGATGTATGGGAAGAGCCTGAAGGTCAAGGCCTACATCATAAGCGTGGATGCCGGTGTCCTCAGGAATTTTCGCTCCGTCTTCCATGCGGCCGAGGTGGGGGATGTGGATTTCTACTTCAGTCCCATAGTGGAGAGCTATGGGGTTCTGGATGATGAGGACCGCTCGGAGGGAGCCATCCTGATGGATATAGGGCGGGACCTCTTTTACATTTCCATCTGGAACAGGGGTTCCATATACTACACCCAGGTGGAGGAGAAGGGTCTTTCTCAACTGCTCCTGAGGGATTTGATGACGAAGTTCAATCTCACGAGGGAACTGGCCGAAGACCTTCTCATGAAGTCCCGCATATTGACGGAGGAGGACTACTTCAACATAGACGATATGGTGGAGGTCCTGGACAGGAGGCGGGGACTGGTCCACAGGATACCCCTGAAGACTGTTTCTGCAATCATATCCAGCAATATGGAGAAGTTCTTCGCCTCCGTGAAGTCCAACATGGACCAGATAGATGTTTATTCAAAACTGGACAGACCCCAGATATACCTTACGGGGGGAGGTGCCCTGATAGAGAACATAGATGCGGTGGCGGAGAACGTGTTCAACATGGGGGTTACGGTGGGGTTGCCCAACGTGGAGACCCTGGACGATACCTACAACAATCCCAGATATGGTGTGCTGTCCGGACTCATAAGGTACTATTTCGAGGCCCCAAATGCTGCCTCCAAGGAGGGTTCCAGAAGCGGTGGAGGGATGTTCAAATCCATAGTGGAGAAACTGAAGGAACTGTTTTAAATCCGGACCCTTAAAATTAGAGGAATATCAAAGGAGGTTTTACGATGGATTTGCCGGAGATCGAATATGTGGAAAATGAATGGGTAAACGATGCAAAAATAATGGTGATGGGAGTGGGTGGAGGCGGTACCAATGCGCTGAACTACATGATAAGGAAAGGCATATCCGGAGTGATAACTGTGGCTGCCAATACCGATTCGCAGCATCTGGAGCAGAGTGCGGCAGATATAAAACTCCACCTCGGAAAGACCGTATCCCGGGGACATGGTGCCGGAGCCAATCCGGAGAAGGGAAGGAAAGCAGCCGAGGAGTCCATAGATGAGATAAAGGAGTTGCTCACGGGGGTGGATATACTGATACTCTCTGCCGGAATGGGAGGTGGAACCGGAACCGGGGCCACGCCTGTGATAGCAGGAATTGCCAAGGAAATGGGAATACTGACCATAGCCATCGTGACCAAGCCCTTCAAGGCGGAGGGACCCGCCAAGGCGAGAAAGGCCAGCAAGGGGATAGAGGAGCTGAGGAACAAGGTGGATTCCCTCATCGTCATCGCCAACGATAAACTCCTGAAGGAGAAGAATAACAGGAGGGTGGGGATAACGCAGATGTTCTCCCTTGCCGACGATATACTCTACAAGACCGTAAAGGCTTTCGTGGACATCATAAGGAAACCCGGATATATCAACGTGGACCTCGAAGATGTGAGGGCGGTCCTTCAGGAGAGCGGGCAGGCCATAATCGGAGAGGGTGTGGGGCGTGGAGAGCACAGGGCTGAAGAGGCCGTGAGGAAGGCCATAAACAATCCCCTGCTCGACCTGGAGAGCGGTCGCTCTGTGGTTCGCGGTGCCAGGAGAATACTGGTTAACATAGAGACCAGCGACAGCGATGAGTACGAACTTACCGGCGATGAACTGGACCTCATAATGAACAGGATTATGCAGGAGGTGGCGGGCGGTGGTGCCACAATCCATGAGCCGGAGATGATTATAGGTATCTCCAAGAGCGATGAACTGGAGGATGAGGTGAGGATAATCGTCATAGCCTCCGGAATGTCCGACAGGAAGAAGTATTCGAGGATATCCAGGAAGGACGTCAGCAGGATACCTCAGGGCAAACCCATAATCGGGAGGGAAGACGAGGAAGACAGGGAATGGCAGGCCTGAAGCCCCTCAAAGGAATGAGGGACTTCCTCCCCCCGCAGCAGATAAGGCGGGAGGTGCTTTTCGAGAAGATAAAGTCGGTCTTCCGGCGGCACGGCTTCGACCCCATAGAGACTCCGGCCATAGAATCGTGGGATGTTCTGTCGGGTAAATACGGAGCCGAGGAGAAACTCATATACAGGTTCAGGGACAGAGGGGGGAGGGATGTGGGGCTCAGGTACGATTTGACCGTCCCCCTTGCCAGATTCTTCGCGGCCAATCAGGGTAATCTTCCCAGACCCTTCAAGAGATACCAGATTCAGCCGGTGTGGAGAGCCGAAAAGCCCCAGAAGGGCAGGTACAGGGAATTCTACCAGTGCGATATAGACACCCTCGGAACCAGGAATCCCCTGTCCGATGCCCAGATAATCGCCGCCATAAGGGATGCTCTCGTGGAACTGGGAATCTCCGATTTCACCATACGGGTGAACCACAGGCAATTCCTCAAAGCCATAGCCGGTCGCCTGGGTCTGGAGGGGGATATGGAGGTGGAAATGGCCCGCATCCTGGACAAGCTGGATAAGGTGGGACTCGAAGGGATAAGGAAACTCTATCTGGATAAGGGTTTCGATGAGGGGGTGGTTAATACCATTCTGGGTCTCATACGGGAATCCCCATCCATGGACAGGGTTCTCGACTTCGTGGGAGACGCGGGGAGGGAAGCCTTCGACAACCTGAGCGATATATTCCGTTATCTGGATATGCTGGGTGTTAAGGAGGCGGTGTTCGATGTGAGTCTGGCGAGGGGCCTCGATTATTACACGGGGATGGTCTTCGAGATAGTCCTCAACAATCTGAAAATCGGAAGCGTTGCCGGAGGGGGCCGCTACGATGGACTGGTGGAGGTGTTCACTAGATTTCCGGTCCCTGCCGTGGGGGGAAGTATAGGCATAGACAGGCTCATAACTGCCATGGAGGAGATGGGCCTTCTGGAGGAGATACCACCGACATACACCCGGGTGCTCATCGCCTACAGGAGCGCTTCCGGTGAAATTATGGAGTATGTATTCCGGGTCAGGAAGGAACTGGATTTCCTGAATGTGGATATCTATTCAGGTGATGCGGACCTGAGGGGTCAACTCTCCTATGCCTCCTCGAGGGGCATAAGATGGGTGGTCATAGTGGGGGAGGATGAGGTGGAAAGGGGAACAGTGGGGGTGAAAGATATGGAGAGTAGGGAGCAGGTGGAGATTCCCCTTGATGAACTGGCCGACTACTTCAGAACCCGAAATTCCTGAGGGGATGGCTCGGAGTTCCCCTGCAGGGATTCCACCAGTGCACATCTGAATCCCCTCAGTTGATACACCAGAGGAGGGGCATCCATCTGGAACATCTCCTTTGGAAACCTGACGAGGTCGGAGAGAACTGTGGTGGTGTGGAACCTGCGGGGGGACAGGATGTTGACCCCGTCCAGCACCACTATGGGATAGCATCCGTATGCGAAGGTACCGTACAGGGGTGTAAGGTCGAATGGGAAGATGTCCCCTGTCTTCCTGTCGTACTTTACGGCACAGTAGAGTTTACTCCTGAGATGATATCTCGATGCCACTGCATTCAGAATTGCTGCGATTTCCAGGTCGGTGAGTTTCTGTCTCCCCAGTTTCCGTACGATCTCCGGCAGGTGGATTTCCTTCGGTATGGCCCCATAGGGAAGGGGTGCCATCTCGTTCCTCTGGAACAAACTGTCCCTCAATTCCCGAAGCATGGGAAAGGATGGCCTGGAGAAGGACAGGTTTATGGAGGATACGAGGGAATCGAGCAGGTCCGCAGGTGCATCGCCTATGGTGTACAGAGTCCGCCCGTCCCACAGGTACGTAAGTGAAATGATTGCGAAGAGCATAATGGCCGGTCCAAAGTATACAGGAAAAAGTGTTTCATGTAAAACGGTATTGTCACCTTGGGACATGAAACTGGACATGGTGGGAATGATTAATGGTTACAGGGTTCTGGAAGAAGAACCTGAATCATATCCCTGTGAAGATTGAACCTGCCCTTGATGATATTCTGCAAAGAGGGCGAGGGGGGCAGGTTCATATCTCGCCCGACTTTATACTTTGATAAATTGGCGGACAGGTTGAGGAAGTATTTCCCCTTCGTCGTCGCGTTGCTCTTCTTTACGGGCATATTCCTTCCGGTGTGGCTCGCCCTGCTCATATCCCTTTCGGGGCTGCTGCTTTCCATCAGATGGAGGTGGTTTCTGCTCCTGCTCGTGCCCCTGATGGGCAGCCTCCGATTTTACCTGTTCGTCCATACGGGAAGTGGGGATGGGGGCATGAGGGTAATAGTCCCACAGAAGGGCATGGCCATAGTGAAGGGAAGGGGTATTTACAGGAGCAGACTGTATCCCGGCACCTACGATGTGGACGGGGAAATCAGGGGGGATTCTCTCGCTGTTCGCAGGGCGCTCAGGGTGGTCAGGGTAAGCAGTGTTGCTCTGAGACTCGACGAATTCATCCGCGTCAGGGTTCTCCATCCCCTCGATTACTATGTGGTGCGGGCCCTCATTCTGGGTCTCAGAAGGGAACTGCCCCGGGATATAGGGGATGAGTTCCGCAGGACCGGCAACTTTCACCTGCTCGCCATATCCGGACTGCATACGGGTCTTCTGTTCCTGGTGTTTTCATTCTTTCTCTCTTTCTTCTATCTGCCCCTCAGGTGGAGGAACCTTATCGCCTCCATAATGGTGGGACTGTATGCATGGATGATTTCCTTCCCGCCCTCCGTTCTCAGGGCCTTCCTGTTCGTATTCATCTATTCCCTCAATGGGTTTCTGGAGAGGAAGACCCCCGCCCTCAACGTGCTGGGTCTGGCGGCCCTGCTCGCTCTCATCATTGACCCTTCGGACGCGTACAGGGCAGGCTTTCAGTTGTCCTACGCTGCCACTTTCGGTATCCTGTATACATTCCGCTATGGTGGAGGCACATTCCTCCACAGGTACGTGCTCGACCCCCTTAAAGTGGCTCTCTCCGCCCAGCTGTACTCCACACCCCTTCTCCTCATGCACTTTGGTCACGCGTATCCCCTTTTCTTCTTCTCCTCCCTCATAACCGTTCCCCTGACCTTCCTTGTAATCCTCACATCCCTGCTGTCCATGGTCCTCTTCTTCCTTCCGCCAGTGTGGGCTTCCCTTCATCTTGCTGTTCTGTTCCTGGTGGGATTCGTTCATGCCCTCTCCGGTCTCCATCTTCCATCGGTAAACTTCACCCTGTCCCCCGGAGTGGTGGTGGCATATCTCCTTTTCCTCACCATGTCGGTGCATTTCGCAGGAAGATGGCTTAAAATTAGGCGGACATGAAGAGAAGGGATTTCCTCAAACTCGTATCCGTGGGAATTGTGGTGCTCCTTCTGCCCGCGAAAATGTCCGCCGGAAAGTCCCCGGGAAAATCAGAGGGGGAACCCCGCTCCCGATTCGACATTTTTCCCATAGAGGATACTTCGAAGGAGCCTTCCCGCAGGAAAGCCCGACGTATTCTGAAATTCCCTGTCAAATCCGTGGAGATAATCGCTCCCGAAAATCCCCCATGGGAGCGGATGGTGGTCCTTGCAAAGGTGTGAACATTAAACTTTGCCGGTGAAATCCATTCTGAGGGCTCCTGCGAAGGTCAATCTGGGTCTGTGGATAATCGGAAGGCGCCCCGATGGATACCACGAGATAAGGACTGTCTTCGCTCTCCTGGACACCCTTTTCGACACGATAGAGGTGGAGGAGTCCGATGACCTGAGGGTGGAGGTGGAGGGAATGGATATACCCGTGGAGGAGAACACGGTTTACAGGGCTGTGAAGCTCCTGGAGGAAGCCTCGGGCAGGGAAATCCGATTTAGAATCTTCATCCGGAAGGGAATACCTGCGGGCTCCGGTCTGGGAGGGGGCTCCTCCGATGCCGCGTCTGTCATGGGATTTTTGAATGACAGGCTGAAGATGGGATTCAGCAGGGAGGAATTGATGGAACTGGGGAACAGGGTTGGGGCCGATGTTCCTTTCTTCCTGTCCGGATACAGGGTGGCTA
>WGAQ01000171.1 GCA_015494735.1 Caldifarciminota bacterium
CCATGCGGGGGAACGCTCTCGTTCCTTCTGGTGTAATCGGGATTGAATATCAGGAGCATCCCATCCCCCACCCTGTAGAACAGAAAACCGCCCTCCTTTTTGGAATACAGCTCCAGACCCAGAATCCTCGAGTAGAATTCTTCCATCTCATCCAGATTCTTTCCGTATATAGCAGTCTCCCTTATTTTACCCACCTTCATGGAAAGAATGTTAAAGTTCGATGACCTCGAAATCTATCCTGACCATTCCCTCCAGTATAACCCCATTGCTTTTTGCCGCCTTCTTCGAATTTTTTATCATATCCTTAATCAGTTTCTTTGCGAAATCGTATGTGAATGTTTCTGCGAATACGCTCAAATCCAGAATACCGCTTATGCGAGCAACAGTTATGCTTTTGAACAGTATTTTCTTCTTTATGCGAACATCCACTGAGATGGTCATGGTAGCAATCTTAAAGGTAACGATTCTGAAACTTATGTTAAAATTTTCCCATGCTGATATTGATTTTCATGTCTCAAATAAACATCGAGCCGAAGTTTGCGGACAGGCTTTTTCCGTATATAAAATTCGGTGAGGCGTACAAAGGGACCCCTTTCCATTCGTACAAGGTGGCTATTCCCAATGTGAAGATACTGGTATCCCCCGATGAGTCCCCCTATGTGATTCTATCCACATACAAAATCGCCTATTTCCTGGGACAGTGGACGAAGGACTTCGGCTCCTCCGCTCAGCAGTATGCGAAAAAGCAGTTTCCGAATCTGGTCATCTTCGATAAGAACACGGATTACGACGGAAACCTCATCGTCATAGGGACCAGAAACGAACTCTTCAAAAAGTTCATAGGGAAGAATTCCGACAAACCCACCATCAGGGTAGTGAATGACGGAAACAGGAAGATAATGTTCATATACGGTCCCGAAGAGGGTATACTGAAGGCAGTGGATTATCTATCGTTCGTCAGATTGAACTTCAAGGTGGGGGCTTACGAAGGATTCTTCAACTTCGTTCGACTGCGGGGGATGATAGAGAAGGGTTATTACGATGCCGCCCTGGAACTCATAGAGAGTCCCGATTACATAAAGAGATGTTTCAAGAATCTGGTCATAGCCGGTCCCATGATGAAGAAGATGCCCGAAGACTTCGTAAAGATGGCGAAGAAAAGGAACAATCTGATTTTCAAGGAATTGCCTCCCGTCCTCAAGCAGGGGGACAGGGAAAAGGCCATAGCCATCTGGGATGAAGCCATGACCACATGCTATTACTGTCATCAGGAGAAGAAATACAGGAAATACAACCCCCTCCCCTCCATACACCTGCACCACAACGACATAGCCCTGTACTACTTCAACAACTGCACCGTCTGCCACAAGGGTTATACCAGGATAAGGAGCATAGGAAATATGGGGCAGTAATGGTGGGCTTATGCCCACCCCGATTTGAAATTAGACATTCTGTCTTCGGCTGTTTATATGCTTTTCCACGATTTTTATAATCTTCTCAACGCTTTCGAAACCCGCATCGATGGCTTTTTTGTTTTGGAGCTCCCTGTAATACCCGCCCAGATGGAGGATATCATAGACAGAGTTGAACAGATAGATGAGAATGTCCCTGTCCTTTCCTATGCCCGAAAGCCTCTTCAATCCATCATAATATACGGAATGCTTTTTCAATTTGTCCTTGATTTCCCCAATATCCCTGTATAAACCTTTTGCCAGAAATAGAGCCTTCAGGGCTTCGAGGGCGGACAAGTAAGCAGTTCCACAAGCCCTCGAGACCCACTTTACATCCTCATAAACCCCTGCTTCCTTTATTACTCCTGCCTTTTTCAAATCCTCCTTCGCATTCCGCAGGTATCTTCTGGCTAATTCCAATCTTTCCTTCGGTGTCTCGATTGTCTTTACCTTCGCCATTATGCCAAATTTTAATGCTTTCCATTCCCAAATATGCCTCCTATAACATTTTTTCGATGCACAACCTGATAATCTTCTCCCTGGTTAGTTTCTTTCAGGACATGTCCAGCGAGATGATTTTTCCCATTCTCGCCATCATGATAGGCCAGATGAATATGCCCTTCTACATGGGGTTGATGGAAGCCATTGCAGAACTGACATCCAACATCCTGAAATTGATTTCGGGACTCCTTTACGACAGATTCAGAAGGGCAAAGCCCATAGTGATTGCGGGATATTCCATTTCGACACTGGGAAAGGCAATCTACCCCTTCGCCACATCCGGCATGCATATCGTGGTAGGAAGGTTCATAGATAGAATCGGAAAGGGCATAAGAACCACACCGAGAGATGCCCTCCTGTCCGAAGGACTGCCCGCCGAAAAGCAGGGAATGGCTTTTGGAATACACAGATTCTCCGATACTCTGGGAGCCATAGCAGGACCCCTGATTCTGCTGATTCTCCTGCCCCACTTCAGCGAAAGGACCATACTCCTCATAGCTCTGATTCCCGCTGTCATCGCCATAAGTCTCCTCTTTCTGGTGAAGGATACACTGATTCGGGAAAGGAAGAGATTTTCCATAGCCTTCAGAGAAATACCGGCAGGCTTCTTCCTGTTCATCGGACTGATGTCCATGGGAGCAATATCCGTTGGATTCTATCTCCTCAAGGGACACGAAGGAAAAGTCATAGCCCTCAATTACATGCTTTTCAATATCGCCTATGCCCTCTCGTCCATAATCGGCGGAAGGCTATACGACAGATTCCATCGCCTCGTTTATACACTTCCCCTGTTTCTCCTCCTCCCATCGGGGGTGATGGTGGCGGGAGGAAACCTCCTCCTGGCGACGATCCTCTACGGAATATTCTTCGGCTTGATGGAAACCCTGCCCAAAGCCCATCTGGGAAGGAGAAAGGAGATGAAAGGAACTCTATTTGGAACCTATTTTCTGACAGTGGGAATCTCCATGTTCATCGGAAATCTCATAGCGGGAAGCCTGTTCGGGCAGGCAAATGCCACTGGAGCCTTCTACTTCTCCATGTTCATGGCACTCCTGTCCCTCCTCAGCATTCCATTCCTGATTGGAAGAGACGAACTTCTTTAGTTTAATTCCTTCAGGCGATGAAAAGCCTCCACGAATTCCTCGCCCCTGTGGGCATAATTGCGAAACATATCGAAACTGGAACCGCCGGGAGAGAAAAGGACAGGCTCTCCACGGGACAAATTCAGGGCAACCTCCACCGCCTCCTCCAGATTGTCCACGCATAAAGGACTGAATCCGTGTTCTCTGAGGGACCGGCACATGCCACCAATGGCGATGAGATGGGAAACCCTCCTCTCAATTTCCTCCCTCAGGACAGACAAATCGCTTCCCTTGGTCAGACCCGCCATTATCAGAATGCATCTCTCAAAGGTGCGAAGGGCATGCAGTACCGCGTGGGGATTTGTGGCTTTGGAATCGTTGAAGAACTCCACCCCGTTTATCTCACCCACATACTGGAGCCTGTGGGGGGCGAATGTATATGACGGAAGGTAAGAGAGAAGGCGATTTCGAACCTCCTCTGCGGGATCCACTCCACGGGACATGAAGAAAAGGTAAATGGCGAGAGCAGATGCAAGCAGATTGTACCTGTTGTGAATCATGGAAAACATCCTCCTGGAAGCCTCCGGAAGCATCTTCAGGTTGAAAATCTCCTCCCCCATGATGAACAGGATGTCCGAAACCCAGTAGGCATCGGCTGAAGTATTCTCCAGAGAAAAGTAGAACTTCCTCCCCCTCACATTCACAGTCCTCTGGATAACTATGGGGTCATCCATATTCAGGACGGCTGAATCGGTCTGTTTCATACTGGAAAAGAGCCTCAACTTGGAAGAGATGTAATGCTCCATGTCCCCATGCCAGTCCAGATGGTCCTCAGAGATATTGAGAAGTATTCCCACATCGAACCGCATTCTCCTGTTTATGGCAAGCTGGAAACTGGACAGTTCCAGAACGAAAACCCCCCTGTCGATTTTAACGGATGAAAGGGGCCTGCCCACATTCCCCGCCATAACAGCCCCTTCCCTCTGAAGGAGATGATTAATCAGGGTGGTCACCGTGGTCTTTCCATTGGTCCCCGTTATACCGAAGAGAAAACTCTCCTCCCTGTTCAGCTTTCGATAACCCAGTTCCACCTCCGAAATAAGGGGAACCCTTATCCTCTCCAGGAAAGAGCGGGGGACACCGGGGCTGGGAACCACCACATCGAACCTTCCATAATCCTGTCCCCTCGCGGGATGAATAACCGGAATCCCATGGATGGAAATCGGATGGCGGAATACTCTATCGTCGTAAATGCTGACCCTGTTCCCATAGTCCAGAAGGAGACGGGAAGCCCAATAACCGGATACACCCGAACCGATTACCGCCGCCCGACCGAAGTACAATCTGTCCAAACCGCTAAAGTTTAATCCCCCGGTCTCTCCTCGCACCTTCTCAACTTCGAATGGAGATGCAGGAGATAGAAGAATATACCCAGCCAGAAGACCGCGTAAGCGGCAAACAGGTAAACCATGGAAAACCTCCTTTTATTTCAATCCAAGCACCTTCTTGGCAGTCTCGTTATCCGGCTGAAGTATCAGAACATCCCACAGGATACTATAGCCCTTATCCTTCTGCCCCATACCTATATAATCCAGAGCCAGTTCCACCAGAAACTGAACATCCGTTGGATATAGCACGAGCATCTTCCTTGCCACCTCCGATGCCAGGTCGTATTTCTTCTGCATTCTAAGAGCATACGCAAGTCGGAGATTGGCATAGTAATTGTAATAGTCGGTCTTCAGAATCTGATATGCCACCTTCTCCACCTCCGCATACCTGCCCTGTGCCAGAAGGGGGAGCATGTATCCGAGTCTCGCTTCCACCGAATAGGGAGCCACCTCCATTGCAATCTGATAATGCTCTATGGAATTCCTGTACTTCCCCCAGAGATAATACAGCCATCCCAGTCGCAGATTTACCGTATAACCCTTCGGATACTCCTTATAAACGGGCATAAGGGCTTTTATGGCCATCTCGTAATTCTGCAACTTCTCGTACCTGTACGAATCCTCATAAGCTTTCTTAATCTGCTGGTAATCCAGCGCAGCAATAAAAATCAAAGCACTCATGGCGAATACCCCACTGCTAAACTTATAAATGCCGAAGTCCCCGTACTGTTTGGACGCCTGAACTGCACCACCGGAACGTACTCGGAATAGGTCTCCAGCATTCCGGTGAGGTATATGGCAAAGTGCCTGTTGAAGACATACTTGAAATGGGCTCCCAGTCCCATTCCCCTTTCCTCATCCTGCTTCATATCCAGAAGGAAGAAACCATCGTTTCTGACAGGGTATCGCTCTATCCCCATCTTGAAGAAGAGGGAGGTAAGGGTTCTGGGTGTCGCGTAAGAAAGGGTTATCCAGAAGGAGGGATAGAGAATCTGGGAGTGGATGAGATTCACCTGAAGACCCATGTAAAAGTTTCCGGAATAGGCTCCATAATTCACATAAAGGGCCCTGAGATATTCATCGTTCACCCTGTAGAGATATCCGGTAATGGAACTATTCCAGGACTGGCCACCGTATCTCTTGATTCCGGCAAATGCGACGAAGTTCCCGTTGGTGGAATAGTTGAAACCTCCCCTCAGATAACTCCCCGCAGAGAGTCCATGGGTGTAGGCGATGGTTCCAGTATATCGGGGAGTGGTCCCTTCCATATCCACCCTGTGCAAATCCACCTCGATGGACTTCAGGCCGAAGGTCCATATACCATAGGCACCAGAAACAGTTCCACCCGTTCCATCCGAATAGACGAATGGAGAAACGTAGAACATGTACCCCTGATAAACGTATGCAAACGAAATCGAGGGTACCAGAGCAATAACCGTCGAAACGAAAAGTTTTCTCATAGTTCGACCTCCACAAGTTTAATGTTTACATCCCTCCCCTCCACGGATTCCACCCCCCAGTCGTCCGCCAGCTTAACGGTAAAGGACTCCTTCTTCCCCCATATATCAACAGTCGAGCGAATGGTATTCCGGGATGTGAATCTACCCATGTAATCCATATCCACCAGGTCGTGCTTGAAAGACGAGAGGAAGATGAGGGCTCCATACTGCCAGGAAGGCATGGTTATCTTCATGGGAAGACTGTCCTTCCATTCCAGATTATCCTCATACGTGAAGGGAATTCTGGGTAGCGCCCTGAATAGGAGCTGGAGTATTGGGTCCTTCCCCTCCAGACGATAGAAGTAGAAAATCTCATCCGTTTTGTAAAAGTAGAGGCGGGCATTTTCGTTCCCTATGTAATGATATCCGGCGGAATCGGTTGCAACCCGGTACTTCCTCCTGAACTTCTTCCCTTTCCGGGTTTCCATCTCGTATGTGAAGGTGGATTCGAGAGGAAAGGAGAACAGGTTGAAGAGCCCCCTGTCGGGAAAGACCGGCTTCACTTTCTCCCCCTCGGATGGATTATCGTTGTAGAAGAACCTTCCCCCGGAGATATAACTGCTGAAGCTGAAGGGCACGGAAGGGGCTCCGATTCTATCGGTCAGCTGAACCTGTATGTGGATGTGGGGCTGGGGAGAATAACCCGAGTTGCCACACAGTCCCAGCATTGCACCCTTCTCAACCCAGTCCCCCTCCTTCACCCTTATGGAATTTTGGGCGAAGTGGGAGATTTCCACGTAGAAACCCCTCTCGTCGTATATGATTACCAGGTTTCCCCAGTTGTTCTTCATATCCACCTTCCCTATGGGATTATCGGGAAGATGGTTGACCACCCTGACCACTCTCCCCCTGACAGGGGATAGAACGGGCTTCCGATAGCAGTAATAGTCCTCCAGATTATACCCATCACCCCTGTACGTCTTCCCCTCCTCATCCGTAATCACGAAATCGTAAGCATACTTCCATGCCCCCTTGTGGGTCCATTTTCCATCGAATCCCTGCCACACCGTCCACTCCCCGGAAAAGGGAAGGCCTATGCTCCACTGATATCCCCTGAACCTGCGGGTATAGGAGAGGAAGTTATCGAGGGTCTCCTCCGGGGTTCTGCCTATGTACCATGCTATGTACCGGTATCGGAACAGGCCGAGGACGTATATAAACGAAAGGCTCACCATGTTGAAGGGAAGGGTGAAAACCGGAACCCCGAACAGGGACCAGAAATTATTCACAGCGAAAACCACTATGACAGACAGGGCCACAGCCACCACGGAAAGACCGTAGGAAAAAGGCGATGGAACCAGGAATATGGAGCCCACGGCAATGGCCGTCAGTATGTAATTGAAGGCATTTATATCCGCAAACGCGAACTGGGATGAGCCCGTAAGGAGGTAAACGATGAAGACCCCCACGAAGTACCCGAGGACTATGACGAATGTGAGGATTCTGGAGGTGATGAGGACGGCCAGGAGAATCATGAGGCCAAAGAATACGTGGGGGAAGAAGAACATGGCTCCGAGGGATTGAAGGAACCCATCCAGCCATGCGATTCCCGTCTGAAAGTGGAATCCACGCGGGTACAGGTAATTGACGAAGAGATTGGAAAAACTGTATGTGGCAAGGTATATTATGGAGCTGACGATGACGAAGGGAATGCTCAGGACCGGGAGCCGGAAGTACCTGTAGAAGATATCGGCCAGAATGACGGTGATAACGAAGGTCAGTATGGAGGAGAAGACGATGAAAAAGAAGGTCAGGGGATGGAGTTTGAACAGGTATCCAATGGAGAATCCCACCAGAAGGGGATTGTAGGTGTAGAAACCGGAGCTTAGGAAGGTCTCGTGGGCGTTGATGAAGCGGGCGAAGATATATGCCGAAATGACCGCAATGAGACCCG
>WGAQ01000172.1 GCA_015494735.1 Caldifarciminota bacterium
GAATGGGGCTTCAAAAGTCGATAGCCTCTCGTTAACCCCCAGAACAGGTTGATAATCTGGTTCTCAAATGATCTTTTCTTCCGATTCAGTCTCAAGGCTCACCCCCACATTCAGCGTATGCTGCAGATTGGTATAAAACCTCAACACTGTATTTGTGCAAACTTCCTCGGACAGGTAAAGGAGTATCATATCCGGAAAAATCTGAAGTAAGAATTTCTCCCCCACATGCAGGTCAACCACATGGGCAATGTACTCGTATTCATCCATCTGAGAAATCATACCCATCAATCTGAAGGGCATCTTACCACTGAAAATATTCTCCAGAAATAGGGGCATAATATCTTCAGGAATAGGGCTATCGAAAACTATATAAAATGGTTCTCCTTCCAGCAGATTCTCCGAACTCCACCTGAATCTATATCTATCGAGCTGAATCAACTTCTGCTCATAATCCCGCTTCAAATCAATCATTATTCGCCTGTGCAGACCGATATCCGTCCCATAGGATTTGATTTTACCATTGAATTTTACATCGCTTATTACAAAATCTCCATTACTGTGTCCGTATTCCTTAAAACGCACCTTTCCCAGAACTGCCATACCTTTCAACATACTCCTCAAATCCTCATAGAAATTCTTAAGGACTTCACCTCCACCCCACAGTTGCATTTTCAAATAGGAAAGCATCCGCTCTGTTTCCTCACCTGCCACCTTCCTGTAATCATAGTCGAAACCGAACCCCCTGAAAAGCCTGTTGGGCTTTCTTATCTGAGCATCCAGAAAAGCATCCCACATCCAGAACTGGTCGATTCGCGGCTGGGTTTGAACGAGCCTGTGAATCAATTTATCTATGTGTTCCGTCTTGGACAGAGTATAAAGGAACAGGAACCGGTCGCTTATCCATTCCACATAGGTAACAATTTCCAGTCCCTTATAAGAATGCTTCAATTCAAAGAAATCGGGCTCTACTTCATAAACCTCCGTTCTTATAAATCCATCCCTGCTCGAAAATAGTCTCCTCAAGATTTCCCCACGTCCCTCAACTTCCATATCCGATGCATCGATTTCCAGAAGATAGGATTTTAACATATGGGATTCGTATTCCAGTTTTTTATCCTCGTAAATCTTTTCATAGGCTCTGGACATCTGCTCCTGGAAGAAATCGAATGCCTCTTTCTTGCTTCTGAACTTTCGCATTTTATCCATCAGAGTTCAGAAATTATATAGTGACAGGACACACCATATTTTACCCGACACCAGCGAGAAATACAGGGGCGAAAATCCCCCGAACCCATCAATACTCAATCACCGCATGGAATAACCCATTTCCCTTCACCTGCCAGCCCTTCACCGTGATGAGATATTTTCCGGGCTCTATATGGGATCTGTAGATGGTCTCCTCTGCGGTGGGACCCGCAGAAGATGCTATGGTCTTCCACTTTCCATCTTCGAAAACCTTCAGAAAGACATCTATGTCCAGCCCCTTCTCGTCGCTGCGGGTATGGAAGTAGATGAAAGGAATGGGCTCATCCACATTCAGGAGCAGATTCCAGGAGCCATCGGAACCCTGTGGGGAATCCTGATGGACCTTTCCCTCGAAGAGGTGATATCCCCTTTCCGGACGCAGAGTGTCTCCAGAAGCATAAGAGACAGTGATGGTGGAAGAATGGGGAGCGGAAGCCATATATACACCCCTCAGGGGATTGGAAATGGGACGGGCAGGCAGGGGAATCGAGGTGAAAATAGCATCACTGAAGCGTATATTCCTGTGCAGAAGAACACCGTAATATTTCGAAGTGTCCTCTTCATACTTAACCGATGGAACGCGGGAAACCACAATCACCTGTGCGTGGGTGCTATCCCCCTCCCTTACCATCACATTGCTCAAACCACCCCGTCCGTATGGGGTAAAGACATCCACAGAATAACCCCTGTCTATCTCTCCCACACGGAACAATGCATTACCCTCGAAATCCGTGAGTTTCCACACAGCAGGCCTGTTTCCTCCCCTCCAGTGGCTCCTGAGCAGGACCAGAGCCATGGGAACGGGATTGCCCCCGGTATCCACCACCCGGACCACTAAAGTGCCCAGTTCGGTATATCCGTGATGGGTCACATCGAAGAATCTACCCTCAGGAGCAATTCCCATAACGGCACTGACATAGGTCTTGTTGCCCAGTTTCTCCGAGGAGTATATGGGATTGTCTATGGCTTTCTCCTCCGGCTGGGTCACATCAAGATGGACCCACCTCTTTCCATCGTAAAACTCGTTCCACTGATGGTCCTCTCCCATATCCGCCACCACGTATGCGGGAATAAGGGCGGTGCGAAGAAGAGATGCCGCGAGTATCGAATACTCTCCACATGAGCCGTAGGACTTCCGGTAAATCTCTATCGGATTCAGGTCGTTGGTCGTGTATCCGAAATGCATGAATCCATGCATCCACTGGTAAAAATGCTCCACAGCATCCCTGACAGTGGAATCCCTTCCCACCACTTCCAGAACGGTCTTTCCGGCCACCCGATTCCGTATGAAGTGGTACTTATAGTTGTCGAAAACGGGCATCTCGTATATTATCCTCGGATGGATAACGAATCGATAGTAGATTTCCGGTGGGATGGTGTCCCTCCCGTTGAGGACCAGAGTGCTCCGGCCATCGGGCAGGTCTATTATATCGGCGAACTTTATCCTGTCATCCACCATCCGCAAATCCTCGAAGAAGCTCATGAGATAATCGTATCCCCTCCTCAACAAACCCGTCGTGTAATCGGCGGTGGAATGGGTGATGACGAATCGAACTTCGTCCCTCCAGATGGGCATAACCGTATCCAGAAGGGTCGAAAATGGGGACTTCCCGGGCTCATAGAACACCACTGCGGGAAGGTCCTGAGGGGGAACGAATCTCCTGTACATATCACCGGGCGGAGAATACGAAGCATATTCCTCCATCAGGGGTCCCCTCAGGAAGAGAACCCGCCCATCCGGAAGGGAAAGGAGAATATCCGCATGTCCATCCCCATCGTAGTCCAGGAGGGACGGAAATGCGACGAATCGGGAGCGATATATGAGGCGGCATCTGTCCGCACCCTCCGGGCACCACCTCACCCTTCCATTCAAATCGAACCGCACCTCCCCCGCAGGCTGCCCCGCCCTGATTTTCACAATCTTCAATTCATCGCTGAGATAATAAAGACTGTCTTCCAGATTCCACACCACGATGTAATCCCCAGAGCGGTATGCGTATCCGTACACACCCCCCTCCGCTATCCGCTCAAACCCATCCCCCTTTCTGACCATGAGATTCCCATCGTACGTGTATATGGTGTCCCTGGAGAGGAAAGAGACCACACCGGGCGTTTCGAAGGGGATAAACATGCGGGAAGCAGTGTCCACCGGATAGGAGAGCATCAGGGTATCCCCCTTTAGATAGAACCTGAGATGGCCGAATTCCACTGTATCCGCAGGAGGCATGCATTTCCTTAATACGGGAAGATTACCACATAAACCCACGTAATCCACCCTTGATTTCGCACGGGGGAGGAACTCTTCCACCCTGGAATAAAGCCAGTCCAGGAAATCCGGCTCCCTGCCGGAAAAGTATGCCACTATCCTCTCGACCCCATCCCTGTTCTCCACGGTAATGTACCTGGGAGATTTCCTGAGGACCACAACCGAATCGAAGGTCATGCTTGCGGGATTGTAGAAGAATATGACCCTTCCGGCGTGCACCAGAAGGTGGTTTCCATACCTCGCTATGGAACTGGCAAGAATCCTCGTCTTAACATAGGAATAGGGTCTCAGATACGGAGCCGATGCATTCCCGTGAGGAGAAGACTCTCCGGGCAGCAGTACCCAGGATAAGAAGGTCAGTATCATGGGCAAAATTATACAATCCTCACACAGAACTCAGCCAGTCGTATATCACCCGATTGTATCTGCCGGCCGCCTCCATATTCGAAATATGGCCCACATCCTGGAACATGTGGAGGGTGGCATTGCGGGAATTGCGGAACATGTGCTCTATGTCCTGCGGTGTGGAAAAGACATCCCTGTCCGAGCCTATTATCAGCTTGGGAATTTCGGACTGGAGGACGTGGGTTCTGTCCCTGCGGGCAGCCATGGAAAGAAGGGCAGATTTTACACCTTCCGGACTGGCCATGCTCATGATGTATCTGGCCCTGCTTATGATGTGCTCATCCTTCCTGTAGAAGAGTTTATCCAGCATGTCATCCACGAGGAAATCGATGCTCTTCTCCCTCTCTATCCTGTCCACCAGTTCGTATCGTCTCCTGCGGGCCTCCGGAGTATCAGCAGTGGACTTGGTGTTGGAAAGGACTGCCCCCCTGACCATCTGCGGATACATCTCCATGAGGGCGAGGAGCACGTATCCCCCCATCGACAGCCCCACGAAGGTGGCCTCCTCCACTCCCCTGTGGTGCAGATACTCCCTTACCCAGTCGGCGTACTCGCATATGGTCCTGAACCCCGAATCGCTGAATCCACCGAATCCCGGATAGGTGGGTGTGTATACAGTGTAATCCTTCCCCTCGAGAAACCTCCTCTGCTCCTCCCACATTTCCCCGCTGAATGGAAACGCATGGAGGAAAACCACTCTTCTACCTTGCATATTCCACCGCCCTCACTTCCCTTATGACTATGACCTTTATCTGACCGGGATACTGCATCTCTTCCTCTATGCGCCTGGAGATGTTCTTGGCGATTTCGTGGGCCTCCGCATCCGAAACCTTCCTGGCATCCACTATGACCCTGATTTCCCTTCCAGCCTGTATGGCAAATGCCTTCTCCACACCCTTATGCTCGTAGGCAATTTCCTCCAGTTTCTGAATGCGCCTTATATATGCCTCCAGACTCTCCCTTCTGGCTCCGGGTCTGGAGCCGCTTATGGCATCCGCCGCAGCCACAATCGGAGCATAGGGGCTCATGGGCTCCACATCCCCGTGGTGGGCTGCTATTGCGTTGACCACTATATCGTTCTCACCCAGCCTCTTTGCCAGCTGGGCTCCCAGGAGGGCATGGGGTCCTTCCTCCTCGATCACTTTCCCGATGTCGTGGAGCAGAGCAGCCCTCTTTGCAATATCCGGATTGAGACCCAGTTCGGAAGCCATTATGGCAGCCAGCTTGGCCGTTTCTATGGAATGCTCCAGAAGATTCTGCCCATAACTGGTCCTGAAGTTCATCTTACCGATGTAGTAAATCATGTCGGGATGGAATCCGGATAGACCCAGTTTGAGGATGGCCTCCTCCCCTATTTTCCTTATGTGCTGGTCGAAGCTCTCGTCTATCTTCTGAACCACCTCCTCTATGCGGGCAGGGTGAATCCTCCCATCCCTTATGAGTTCCTCCATTGCGAGACGGGCCTTTTCCCTCCTGATGGGGTCGAAGGAGGAGAGGACTATTACCTCCGGGGTATCGTCTATTATCACCTCCACACCGGTGGCCTGCTCGAATGCCCTTATGTTCCTCCCTTCCCTTCCGATAATCCTTCCCTTAACATCATCCGAAGGGAGCTCCACCACTGTGGTGGTAATCTCCGCCGTCTGCTCGCTGGCGCATCTCTGTATGGCCTGCGCTATGATTTCTTTCGCCTCTTTCTCCGCCTTCTCCTTAGCCTCTTCCCTTATCTTGTGAGCAAGCTGGGCGGCCTCGTATCTGGCCTGTATCTCCACGCTCTTCATGAGTTCGGCTTTTGCTTCCTGACTGGTCATACCAGCAATCTCTTCCAGTTTCCGGGTAATCTCCTGGAGTTTCTCCTCGACAGTCCTCTCCTTTATGGATATTGCCCTCTCCCTCTCGTTCAGTTCCCTCTCCTTATTCTTGAGGATGTTCTCCCTCCTGTCGAGCTGCTCCGACTTCTTCTCGAGGGCAATCTGAAGTTCTTCCAGTTTGCGGCGCTCCCTGTCCAGTTCCCTCCTCTCCCTGTAGATTTCAGACTCCAGCCTGCGCCTCTCCGTATATACGATTTCCCGGGCTTCCTTCTCCGCCTTCCGGACTATCTCCTCCGCCTTCTTCCGGGCATCCCTCAGGAGGTTATCGGCTTCCCTCCTCTTCGCCTCCGCTTCCCGTTCGGCCTTCTCTATGATAGAGCGAGCATCCCGCTCAGCAGCCTCCTGCTCCTTTATGAACTTCTGAATTATGCTGTCTGCCTGCTTCCTCCCGAGAAGCAAGCCTATCCCTATGGAAACCACAGCCACAACGATAGAAACGATGATTGTTGTCATGCTTAAACCTCCCTTTATTCATATATTCCATGGGCTACCTCTTCTGCTCAGTTTTCTCCATGAACTCCATCAATATTTCGAGATTCCTCATCTTGTCCTGCATGGTCTTCACCTTCTCCCTCTCGCGGAGCAACTGCCATGCCAGATAAAATATGAGGACTGCGAGTTTCTTGTCCCGGGTAAAACTCCTGAAATTCTTCTCCACATAGCTCTCCATATCGGAGATAATCTTCCGGATGGATTCTATCTTCTTCCTGTCCTCATCGTTGCTCAATCTGATGTAAAATGTATGCGTATTGCCCATGAGTTTTATGGTTATTGGAACCTTCTCCGTCTTCCTGTCGCTCATTCTAACAACTCCAGTTTCTCCATTATTTCCCTTATACGGCTCTCCATCCTGTGGATGAGAGACCGCAGTTTCGAATTCTCCTGCTCCAGCCTTTCCACCTTCAACTTCAGAAGTCGATTTTCCTCTTCCAGTGCCTGATTGGAAACTGCCCTGCTCTTCAGATTCTCTATTTCCAGTTCCTTCTTCCTGAGTTCCTCCTTGAGGCGCTCGTTCTCCTGCGACAGTTTCTGGAGCTTCTCCCCGACCCTGTCCAGAATTTCGTCTATTCTCCTCACCTCATCTTCATGCTGGTGCTCCAGCCCGCCTATCCCCTGATTCAGATTCTCCATTCTTTTAACTCCTCAATTTTAAACCTCTCGATTTCAACGCTTCCACGAATTTCTCGAATGCCTCCGCCACTTCTCTGTCCGTGAGACTCCTCTCATGTGAAACGAATTTCAGTCTGAAAGTATAACTCACGAATCCCTCCTCTATGGGCTCCCCCTCGTAACGGTCTATGAGAACCACCTCGTCGAGATACGGAATATCTGTGGCAATTGCCCGAACCATTCTATCGATTTCGGAATAGGGAACATCCGACCGGGCGATGAAGGAGACGTCCCTGAAGACGGGCGGGAATCTGGATATGTCCCTGAGTTTCGATTCCGGTTTGCCCTTCAGGTACAAACGGGCTGCATAAACCGTCTGCTTGATGTCGTACAGCCTGGCAATGCTCCTCTTTATCTCACCGATGAATCCTATTTCCTCCCCGCCGGACAGAATACGGGCCCCCACCCTGAAGAAGGGATAATCGGCCGGCTCGAATTCGTAATCCAGATTGAAGTAATCGAGAAGGGCCTCCACATCCCCCTTGAGGTCGAAGTAATCGTATCTCTCCGCCTGTCCGTACTGGGGGCGCCTTCTCCCCCCGAGGACCATCCCCATCTCCACGTATTCATCATCCCTGAATGCGCTCCCCCACTCCACCAGACGGGCTCCGGTGAGACTCCTGCGCAGATTCTCCGAAAGGGCCATGAGGAGAGAGGATATCACATAGGGCCGGAGGGTGGAAAGTTCCTCTGAAAGGGGATTGGCAAGTTTCACCGGCTCCGGATAGAACCTCTCTGCCCTGTCGGGAGAGATGAAGGAATAAGTTCTGGCCTCGTAATAGCCCCTTCCAACCAGGAAATCGACAGCTTCCTCGTAAATGGTCCTGCCCCTCTCGCCCACATCGCTTATGAGGGCAGTGGTATCATCGGGAATCGAAGAATAACCGACAAATCTGGCCACCTCCTCCGAAATGTCCTGCCAGGTCTCTATATCCCTTCTGCGGGACGGTATTTCGAACCTCCAGGACCCCACCTCCTTCGCCCCCATCCGCACCAGGGTTCTTCTGACAGTCTCCCCGTCTATTCCATCGCTTCCCAGGAATCTTATTATCCTCTCAGGGTCCACCTGAACGATGCGCCCTTCTATTCTTCGCGGATAAACATCCATAAGGGGACCGCTCTGCCCGCCGGCCAGCCACCTGACCAGATGGGTGGCCCTGTGGCTTGCGAATGGGGCCATCTCCACATCCGCTCCCCTCTCGAACCTGCGGGAGGATTCCGTCTTCACCTTCAACTTCCTGCTGGCCCTCGCTATCAGGGGCGGATGGAAATAGGCGCTCTCCAGGAGTATTTCCGTGGTATCGTCTCCCACGGAACTGAGTTCCCCTCCTATGACGCCGGCCACAGCAACGGGAACTTCCGCATCGGCTATAACCAGAATATCCTCATCCAGTTCCCTCTCCACACCATCCAGGGTCAGAATCCTCTCTCCCTTCCTCGCTCTCCTGACCAGTATCTGCTCCTTAAGTTTATTCAGGTCGAAAGCGTGAAGCGGATGTCCCGTTTCCCACAGGACATAGTTGGTAATGTCAACCACATTGTTTATATCCCTGAATCCTACCAGATTGAGGGTGTATCTGAGCCAGTCCGGGGAAGGGCCCACTTTCACATTCCGTATGACCCTCCCGGTATATCTGGGGCATCCCTCATCATCCGCAATCTTTATGGGAAACTGGAAGTCCCCATCCATGCCATCGAACACATCTGGAATGCGCACCTCTCCGCCGTGCAGGAATGCAATTTCATGGGCAATCCCTATTACTCCCAGCAGGTCGGGACGGTTGGGCGTTATGTAAAGGTCATAGAGATAATCGTTGAGGCGCAGGTACGGAAGCGGGTCGGAGCCGGGAGGCAGTTCCGGAGGCAGGTGCCTTATGACCTCCTCGCTCTTATCCGCCAGACCGAGTTCCTCCTCGGACAGGAGCATTCCTTCCGAAGCATATCCCCTTATCTCCCTCCTGCGGATTTCAGTCCCGTCGGGGAGAACGGCTCCCGGAGCCGCATAGACCACCCTGTCCCCCACCCGTATGGGGGATGTGGTCACAACCTGAAAACTCCCTACGGGACCCACGTCCACCCGGAGGACCTTCAGGTCCCCATCCTCTTTAACTATCTCATCCACCACCCCAACGAACACCTTACCTCTCAGACCTCCGGACAGGTCCCTGAAATCCTCCACCTCTATTCCGGAATTCTCCAGGAAATCCTTTAACTCATGGGGAGTAAGGGAAAAATCCACGTATTGTCTCAGGACATTATACAACAGTTTCATTAGGCATAAATTTTAGAGTATAGAACACGGGTCAGAAGCCACTTTCTGGATAAAATCTGTTGACTGAAAACACACCTGAGGGCCATTTTACCACATTATGCACGAATACATTCCGCAGATGGCGGGGTCTCCACGGAAAGAGAAAACGTGTAAATGCCCTCCAGCATTGAAACGTCAGACAGGTTGAGGAGGACATTTCGGGAGGCGGGGGCAGAAGCCCCCTATCCCCCGGAGGAAACCTCCTGAACGAAAGACCCTGGTGTCAGGCATCGAAGGATGGAGTATCTTCGAGAACGTAAATGAGATTGGCTATGATTCTTATGAAGCCCTCTTCTTCCAGCTGCTTCAGGGCCCCATCGAATGTCAGATGCTGGTATTTCTCCTTTGCTGCCCGGAAGAAGGATTCCAGCTCCTCCACTCCGAACATGGATGCGAAGAGGATGTACTGCACATAGCCATCACCCGTGAGGCTAATCAGATGAAGCATAGCACCCTCATCCCTGAGGAGCTCTTCCATCCTCTTCACCAGCCTCCCCAGCTCCTCAGAAACCTCTTCCCTAAACACGGGAAAATCGCTCAACCTGTTCATGTCGCTTCTTATATAAAACGAGGTCCGGATAATTTTAATGCAAAATGGGGCGGAGACCGCCCCGATGAGCATCACCTGATAACCAGTTTATTGACCATTACCCGCTCGCCCACACGCACATGCACGATGTACGAGCCCGAAGGCAGATGGAGAGAAAACCTGTACCTTCCCGCAGGCAGATAACCGATGGAGAGCCTCCTGACCAGCCTGCCCGAAGGGTCATATATGTCCATACCCACGTAGGCATCCCTCTCCAGGCTCAGCAGAATATCCCCACCAATTACGCTAATACCGGAAAACTGCTCCATCTCCTCCACATCGACGGGGGTGAGAGAACTGTTTATCTTCGTTACGAAAACCTCGGCATTTCCGGTGGTGCCTATGGTATCGCTGTTGGGGGCGAAATCGGATGAATTGAAAGTGTATCCGGTCACATAAACGTAGTTCCCGTTATCCATAACGAGTCCCTCCGCATAATCGCTATTGCTGCCTGCCAGTATTGCTGTAGAGGGATTCTGTGTAAGGGCATCATTCAATTTAGCAACGAAGGCATCGTATCTGCCCGTGGTTCCAAATATGTGTTCATTCTCGGCAAAACCGGATGGATTGAGAGTTATGCCCGCCACATAAACGTACCCCAAACCATCTAGAACAACATCATAACCCAAATCGGAACTGGAACTGGCAAGGATTGCTGTGGAAAGATTCTGAGTAAGGTCGCTATTCAGTTTAGCAACGAAGGCATCCCAGCCACCCGTGGTTCCGAAAGTGCGTCTATTGGTGGCAAAACCGGATGAATTATTCGTTCCTCCCGCCACATACACATATCCATCGTCATCCACAGCAATACCACCACAAAAATCCGCATTATCGCTCGCCAGAATGGCTGTGGAGGGATTCTGTGTAAGGGCACCATTCAGTTTAGCAACGAAAGCATCGTAATCACCCGTGGCTCCAAATACATGTCTGTTGGTGGCAAAATCGGATGAGTTTCCTGCATTACCCGCAACATACACGAAACCGGAGTTATCTATGACAATATCACGGGCATAGTCATCTCCACTACCTGCCAGAATGGCTGTGGAAGAATTCTGAGTAAGGTCGATATTCAGTCTGGCAACGAATGCATCCCATCCACCTGTGGTCCCAAATGTACTTCTATTTTCGGCAAAATTGGAAGAATTGTCTGTATAGCCTGACACATAAATGTTATCAAACGCATCTATGGCAATACTAAATGCCCAATCATTCTCGCTGCTTGCCAGAATGGCGGTGGAAAGATTCTGCGTAAGGTCGTTGCTTAACCTGGCAACGAATGCATCCTGATCGATGAAATTGCTCGATAAATTCCCAAAAATGTGCCTGTTGGTGGCAAATCTCGTGGGTCCCGTTGTGTATCCAGCCACATATACGCTTCCATCGCTCCCAACAGCCACTGCATGCGCCTCATTCCATTTAACGAAGCCGGAATCCGTCCCCAGTATGGCTGTCGAAGGATTGTTCCTCAGGGTATTATCGAGTTTAATTACGAAGGCATCGACATTGCTGGCGGTTCCATGAATATGTCGATTTCCCGCAAGGTCAGAACTACTGCTGGTATATCCCGCTATGAAGAAGTTTCCATCGGCATCCATGGCAATATCCATTGCTATATCGCCACCAGAACCGGCTACTATGGTGGTAAGGACGGGGTCTATCACCATCGCATGGGAAGGGTCGTATTCCCCGAGGATGAAAGAAAGGGTGTTTTCCTCCAGTACAGCACGAAGTTCGACGGAAGAAGCACCCTGATATGCCCTCATGTCCGTAAGCCGAATCACCTCCTTCCCATCCTTCACGACGAATATCCCATCCTCCCTCTCCTCCATGGTTCCGCCCTCTACTGTTATCCGGATGTCATCGGGATTTGCCCCCGGCTCCACCACGAACTGGAACTCCACCACTCCCCTCCCCGACGCTGTCAGCACCGCATCTATTCCCGGATAGATTTCCTCCAGTACCACCCTCCTGTACGATGGAATGGATGTGATGGTTCTGTCCCCTCCGAAGTAGGTTATGCGGGTGGAGAGCAGCATGCTTCCCCTTATTCTTTCAGGTCTGGAGCCGAATTCCATCTTAACACCATTGGCTATAATCGTCCCATTCCTGAGAATGAATACCGTGGATGGATGCAGGGTGTAGAAAGCCACTTCCTCAGGCTTCTGTCCATCGTTCTCCACGAACTTCATCTCCACAGCCTGCTCGTATATCTCCTGCACATTTACACTCATATTGACGCCCATTATCATGAATACCATAGGACCCACCTCCTACTTTCATTGCTTCCATTTCGCTTTTCGATAACGTATCCGGGCAAGTTTAAAGCGTAAAATTACACAATCTCAAGTGGGAAATTATTTTTCAGCAAATTTCACCCTTCCAGATAAAGCCAAGTTATTATGAGAAAACAAACTTAACCTTCCAGGTTCCGGGCGTAAGTTGAAGACTATAAATCTCTTAAACAAGGAAGATAAACAGGATTTACAGTCAGCACAGCGGAAAACCGGATAATTATGAGAGAACTGTGTATGGTGTGCTCCTGATGGTTGAGGATAAGGGTTTTCAGGAGCCCATACCTTCGAGAGCTGCTCAAAGGGAGGATTTTGATTGCCGATAGGGGATTCGATGGTCTCGGATTGCCCCATACAAAGGTGATGACTGTTGGCAGGGGTAAAGGGGATACCTCCCGGAGGCGGTATGTGGAGAGTGTTCTCAGTGTTTTGTGGGAAATTCTCTGAGGCTTCCGTGGAAGAAGGGTATTACAGCCCAGGCTTATATCCATGCGAAGTCCATTGCCTTCAACAGGAAAACTAAATCCCTTGCACTTCTACCTGCCGTATGATGCTTTTCTTACTTCGGATATAAATCTCTTAAACAAGGAGGATGTCTGACGGAAACTCCTATCCGGATGCAACCATGGATTCCGCCCTTCTATTCACTTCATTGAGGATGCTCTCCATCTCCTCCACGCTGGAGAAATCTCCACCCCTGGCATACTCTATTATGGCAACTGCCCTGGAAAATGGATATGGAACTTCGAACCTGTCCCACGAACTGGCTCTCCAGAATCGGGAATAGCCAATTCCAACGAAACCGATGGGAGCATCCAGCCTGTTTAATAAATGGAAGAGTTCGGGTTTTATTTTTCGAGGTGGCCCCAGGGGTCCGTCCGGTGTTATTCCTATCGCCTCTCCCCTTTTGAATCGACGCACCATCTCCACAGCCCCCTTCA
>WGAQ01000173.1 GCA_015494735.1 Caldifarciminota bacterium
CTTTTGACCAGCTTCATAGATGTGAAGGAACTCTTCGGATACAGTGCGGGGTATGTGACGGCTATGGAGAGGTTCGGGGATGGAACATTCCTTATCAGTGCTATCATAGTAAGGGGCTTTCTGGATGGATTTTCTGCCCTGTTTAAAGTGGACAGCATGGGAAATGTCCTGAAGGATAGCACCATCGATTATTCTCTGGCGAGTGTGGATGGAATGACGAAGTTGAGAAGCGGAGATATTGCCTTGGTGGGTTCTGCGTTGAGGGATGGTGTATTCTTCACTTTTGTCATGAGGCTCAGACCGGATTTGTCCATCGTGTGGTACAGGGAATATGTGGTGGACAATGATGTCTTCTATGGTTCGATTATGCAGGATAGTGAAGGGAACCTGGTTTTAACCGGTTATTTACCCAATCATGATGACATTGCTTTCATGAAACTGAATCCCAATACGGGGGAGCCCATCGTGTGGAGCGAGTGGTAATCGGGAGGGGGCTCCTCCCGGTTTTTCGATTTCGATTATACGAAACCCCAACCGACAATTTTAAATTATACCTTTTTGCTCCTTCCCACATGAGATAAACGGAGGTGTCTCTTTCTTTAAAATTTGGCAGGTCATCATGATATCAATATCGCTGTTCATCGTGTCGGATATCAGGTTTCACGGATATGTTTTCGATGGGAAGACGGGACGGCCCATAGAGGCCGCTGCTGTCTATACCCCCTCCGGGGATGGCGCCTATTCGGGTCCCGATGGCTATTACGAGTTCGTCATCAGGGACACCACGGGAGACATAAAACTCACCGCATCCTTCATAGGTTATAAGGAATCCCACAGGACGGTGAGCGTCAGACCCGGGGGAAGCTACAGGATAGACTTCTACCTTCAGGAGGAAGCCATACCGGTTCTCCAGGCGGAGGTGGTCACTGCAGAAAAGGAGCAGATTCGAAAGGACATAGGATACTCCTACCAGACCATACGGAAGCGACAACTGGAGGCAGTGGGTCAGATTAGCATACAGGATGCCCTCAAGAATATATCCTCCATATCCGGTCAGGGATACGAAGTCCACATAAGGGGAAGCAGAACCAACGAGGTCCTGCTGCTGGTGGATGGCATCCCCATAAGAGACCCCATATCGGGTTCGGCGATAGGAACCTTCCTTCCCTACAACGCCTTCGAGGAACTGGAGGCCCTTACCGGCGGATTCAGTCCGGAGTACGGAGAGGCATCGGGCGGAGTCATCAATATCCGTCTGGGCGAGGGAAGGAGCGAATTCAGGGGAAGCATCCGGTACGAGAAGGGGAGCTTTGGAGTCATTGTCCCCGATACCTTCGGACAGCAGTGGGGTTATTATCCCTATGACTACGTGGATTTCAACATCAGCGGTCCCATAGGTCAGAAGTTCACCTACTTCTTCGATATATCCACCACCCTGGACCAGACCTATCTTCCCTCCAGGGATGGATTGCCCAGTTATATGTTCGATGCCACGTATCCCCGTGAGGAGAACTACTTTTCCGGAGTGCTGAAGCTGGTCTATCATCCCAACGAGAAGTGGAAATTCCGCTGGACATACACCCGCAGTTTCGAGGTCACTCAGGGATACTTCTATTCCTCGAGCGAATACAGATTCGCCTATAGATTTCCTTACAGGTACATGTACAATCTGGAAGGCTATCCGGTCTTCACCAAGGAGCTGGTCAATTCGTATTTCTCCGTGGACTACATCCCCAACACTTCCTCCCTTCTGGAGTTGAGAATTGCAAGGGTCTTCAACAGCCTGAATGTTTCGGTTAACAACAAGCACTGGAGCGAATACGTGGAGAGACAGGACCTATATCCGCCTCCCGATGGGGATGGGTACTTCTGGGATACCGGAGATGCCCCATACTGGCACGACCACTACTCCGATGGCTGGATATTCAAGGGGGATTACACCCGGTACATCGGCTCCTACAATAAGTTCAAAACCGGTTTCATACACGAGTACTACGAACTCCAGTGGATAGATATCCACTATCCCTGGTACTACGACCCCAATGGTCTGGGGCTGAACCATGACCTCTTCAGGACGTACACCAACAAGGGAGGATTTTACGTGCAGAACTCCACCACCTTTTCCGGAATCATAGCCACATACGGGTTCAGGCTGGACTACTGGAAGGTGGGCGATTATGCGGTGAGGGCTGTGGAGAGGATACTAAACTCCGGAGAGTACATCCCCTACATAGTGGAGAAGGAGTACTCTGAATTCCTTCGCAATGGAGATTTGAAACTGTACCTGAGTCCCCGAATCAGTTTCTCCTATCCCATAAGCGAGAGCCAGAAGTTCTTCTTCTCCTATGGAAGGTTCTCGCAGGCCCCCGATTTCCGATTCGTATATACGAAACTGGACCAGATTGCCAGCACCGGTTACGAACTGGTGGGCAACCCCAACCTGAAACCCATAATCACCATCGCCTACGAAATGGGATTCGAGCAGATAATTACCGCCAATACCGTGATGAAGATGACGGCCTTCTACAAGGATGTATTCAACTATCCCACTGCTGTGAGAGTCAACAACGTGCCTCCCAACCCCGACTTCTGGATTTACGTGAATTCCGACTACGCAAGGACCGTGGGCATAGAATTCCAGCTGCAGAGGAATACGAGGGGCTTCTTCTATAACCTGGACATAACCCTTTCCCAGACAAAGGGTCGCTCCTCTTCCCCCGAAGACGCCTACTATGGCGAAATCGAGGATTACTACAGGGAGTACTTCGTGAGGTGGGACAGGCCTGTGAGGGCATACTTCAGCATAGGAAGGAGCTTGTGGAAAGGCATCTTCGCCACCATAAGCGCACGATACCAGTCGGGAAGGAGATATACTCCCGTCGATGAGGAGGGCAATTACGGTGAGAGGTATTCTGCTCTGGGACCCGACTGGTTCCGCATGGACCTGAAAGTGATGAAGACCTTCAGGAAGGGAGGTTTCAGGATAAGGCCCTATATCTACATCAGGAATCTGACCAACCATAAGAACCTCTACTACTTCAATCCTGTTACCGGTGAGGATTATAAGGAAGGGGACCCCCTCCCGCCGAGGTCTCTGCCCACGTACTACAAGCGTCCAGACAGGTATGTTGATCCCTTCAAGTTAGTAATAGGAGTGGATATACAATGGTGATGCTGTACATGGTGGCCCTTCTGGACCCCATAGGGGGTCAAAAGATAGGGACCACTTTCGGCAGTTTTCTCAAGAGCAATGTGGGGGCCAGAGCTGAGGCCCTGTTCTCCGGAATATCCATCACTGACGATGCTACGGCCACTTATATGAACAGCTCCATCCTGGCATTCCTGGAGGGCAGGGGAGTTGCATTCTCCCACAGACTCCTTCCGGCCCAGATCAATCACAGCTTTCTGAGTTATTATTTCCGTAAAGGGTACTGGGGTGTGGGATTCTTCGTCAATTCCCTGTGGACCCCCTACGAGGAGGTGACCACGGAATATAATCCCTATGGAAGCGGCTACTTCTGGAATTTCTCCGACATCGTTCTGGGTCTTTCCGCTGCCACGAGCCTGTACGATAGGTTTGCCATAGGCGGAAGTCTGAAATTCCTTCAGGAGAACCTCTACGACACCTCCTATTACGCCTTCATGCTGGATTTCAGCTCCATATATCTGGTGGGATACAGGGACATCCGAATAGGGATGGGAATATACAACATCGGTCCCGATGTGAGCGGATGGGCCCTTCCCGTCACCTTCAGGCTCGGCATATCGGGCAGGCTCTATCGCTCCGTTTATGGCGTTGCGCAACTGGAAAAGCAGTCGGATAATTACGAAATATTCTCCATGGGTCTGGAGTACCGGATGGAGGCCCTTCACCTGCGGGCGGGTATCACCTCGAGGGGTGAAAAGGCTTTCGGACTCGGACTCATGACGAAGAAGATGCGACTGGATTACACCTACACCGACAGGGGACTTTTTGGAGCAACCAATACATTTACAATAGGAGTGAAGTGGAAATGAAGAGGATGGGATTTATCCTTCTGGTGGGGATGGTGGCATGCACGGGTCGAAAGTATCCCATGCCCACCATAGTGGAGCAGACGGTTATAACCGATAGCACCTATATAAGGACTGCATACTGGGATTTCGATAAGGCGATAAGGGATTTTCAGGTGGGTCCCGATGGGCTCATTTACATCCTCTTCGAGGATTCCCTGAAGAGGTATTACCAGTCCATGCAGGAGGAGGGTTTTGCCCTCGGATTCGCCAATCCGGTTGCCTTCTATATCTCCTCCGACAGGTACTTCTATGTCCTGGAGATGGCCGATTCCTCCATCAGGATATTCGATTACGATGGGAATCAGGTGGCTGTGGAGAATGTATATGCCATAACTCCGGCAACTGGAGCTTATACCTCCATTTCCGCCGATGGGGATGGAAACTTCTTCGTCACCTATATGGACAGTTCCCTTCTCCTGAAGTTCAGCAGGGACAGCGTGGGATTGAGACCTCCGCAGGTCCTTGCAGAGAGGGGCAATGGAATCATTAACGTGAAACTCCCGTGGGGCACCCATTACAGAAATGGTGTTGTTTTCGTGGCCTCTTCCGGAAACCACTGGGTGGAGGGACTGACCGATAATCCTCCTGTGGAGAATGTCATCCATCTCGGAGGACTGGTGCCGGAACCTTCCGATAGTGCAGGCCGATTCGATACTCCGATGGATGTTGCTCTGGATAGTTATGGTGCGATATACGTCCTGGAGTACGAGAACAGGAGATTCCAGAAATTCTCCCCGTCCGGCGAATTCGTGATGGTTTCATCCTCTCCCGATAGTACCCTCATTCCGGTGGCGATAGGGGTGACCGTGCTGGGCGAGGATGTATTCGTTGCGTATAATACTCCGGATGGAAGGGGCAGGGTGGAGAAGTACAATAAACCTCAGAGGATAGGGGAGGGAGACGAGCAATGATTTACTTCATTTTAATGCTGAGCGATTACAAGGCGACGGAATACAATAATGTGGGTCTCACCATCACCAGCTATGGTGTGGTGGGCAATAACTTTTCCTTTCAGGTGGACCTTCCCTCTTTCGAATATCCCCTTGGTTCCAGAACGGAGCATCTCACCCTTGCAGGGCTGTGGGTGGGGGCCATCAACATAAACGGCGATACTCTGGTCACCACGGGGGCCATAGACCAGTATGCGGGAAGCACGGTATCCGGTGAGGGCTTCGAATTCTTCAAACAGGACAGCGTGAGCGTCTATTCGTCCCTCCCCACTTCTCCCTATTACGACCCCCTCAATGCCTTCTCGGAGCAGGACCTCGTTTCCTCCTTCAACGACTTCACCGGAACCGCTCCGGAGCACAATCCCCTGAACATCGAGGTGAATCTCCGTGCCTTCCTCTGGACCTATTCCTACATAGACGACATCGTCTTCCTCAGGTTCACCATCATCAACCGCAGCGGTGGGGACCTGACGAATGTCTATATCGGCTGGTTCTCCGAACTGGTGACGGGCAACAGGGATTTCTGGGGAGACCAGTTCGCCAGGACCCCCTTCTTCCAGCACAAGAGGGTCTTCTTCGTGGATAGTCTGTCTCTGGTATGGGAGAAGAACGACGGATTCGATACTCTGGCCACTTCCATGGCGGGATTCCAGTTCCTGGGATATGTGCAGAATGACCGCAAGGTGGTGCTGGCGGATTCCGTCTCCTTCCTCTGGTTCCAGTGGGACCCCAATGCCAACAGGACGGATGTGGACAGGTACAGATACATGGCATCGGATACCATATATCCCAACGTGGATGATGAGTACCTCCAGTACAACCCGTATCCGGACCCGGTGGAACTCATCGCCTTCGGTCCCATAGATTACATACCTGCCGGCGATTCCGTGGTGGTGTACATGGCTGCTGTTGGTGGCCTCAACGAGAGGCACCTTCTGGACAATGCGGCATGGGCTCTGAGGGCATTCCAGTACGACTTCGTCCTGCCGGCTCCGCCCCCTTCTCCCCGCATGGTGGCCATTCCCGACGAGAACAGGGTTACGCTTTACTGGGAGAACTCCCCCGAGGATTTCGTGGACCCCTTCTCCCACGAGAAGGATTTCGAGGGTTATAAGGTCCTCAGGGGTCTTTCGGAGGTTTACGATTCCACCTGGATAGTGCTCAGGCAGTTTGACATGGTGGACTCCATAGGCTACGACGCAGGCATGCCTCAGGTGACGAATGACTGCCCCGAAGAACTGGGTGTGGAGACGTGCTATTACTTCGAGGATGTGGGCGTAAAGAATGGTTTCAGGTACTACTACTCGGTTACGTCCTTCGACAGGGGCAACAGGGAGATGGGGATTCCGGTTCTGGAGAGTTCCTACAGGCAGAATCTCACCGAGGTGATTCCCGGTGCCAGGCCCAACCTAAATAAGCCCATACGGATATATCCCAATCCCTTCCGATACTCGTCCATGTTCGGGGGTGTGTACATCGCCAACATCCCCGCGAGGGCCCGCATCTACATTTACGATGTGAGCGGAAATCTCATCCGAACGATAGAGCACGACGACCCCAACAGGGGTGAGGCCCTGTGGGATTTGAAGAATTCTTCCGGATTTCCCGTGGCACCCGGCCTTTACGTTGTGGTTGTTCAGGACCTGGATACGGGCAGGAAGAGGGTGGCCCGGCTGGGTATAATTAGATAGGAGGAAAGCAATGAGGAAATTTGTCCCCGTTATTCTGGTCGCATTGATTTTGAGTTATTGCTCCCGACCGGCCGATAATCCCGTTCCCAATCAGCCTCCGCAGACCTATCTCTTCGTGGAGAACATTAACCTCCCCGTCGGTGGAAAGCAGGTGTTCCACTGGTATGGGAACGATGTGGATGGTGAGGTGGTGGGCTTCTATATAGCGGCCGATGACACCACGCAGAAGACCTACACGACCCGCAACAGCGATACCCTCTACTTTTCCTCCGGGGATTCCATCGCAGCCCATCTCTTCTGCGTGTGGGCGGTTGACAATCTCGGGGCTGTGGACCCCACTCCCGCGTGCATAGATTTCCTGGTTGCCAATACACCTCCGGTAATCGACTTCGTGAGGGGTACCCTTCCTCCCGACACCACCCTTCCCGTTGCCACCTTCTATCTGGAATTTCACGATGACGATGGAGATGCCACCATTATGGGACTGGAGTACCGACTGGATTACGATTCCACATGGACGATGCTGGTGAAGGATTCCGTCACGGGGCTGGTCCCTTCCGAGGTGACCATAGATTCCATAGAAGCGGGAACCAGAACCGTATTCTTCCGGGTATTCGACGAAGTGGGAGCCAAATCGGACTCCATATCCTACACCTGGGAGGTGATTCCTGTCGTGGGAGATATACTTCTGGTGGACGATGCCGCATCCTACGATGGGGATGTATATGCTGATGGAATAGGTGTCCGTCCGTACACCTACTGGAACCTGTACGGGAATCTCCCCTATTCTCCCAAGGACATGAATTACATCGTAAACCATCTGGGCTTCAACACCATAATCTGGTTCACCGATAACCAGAGGACCTATCTGGACAAATTCTTCCCCTACCTGCAGGCTTATCTGGATGCTGGAAAGAAGCTGGTAATCGTCTCCCCTCATATTGCCAATATTTCCGCCGATACGGTCTATGGAGGCTTCCTGCCCATATTCGGTGCCTATGCTGGCGTGGATACCGTGTACTACAGGGACAAGACCATATACTATGGAAATCCCGTTTACAACAATGCCCAGCATGCATACGATTCCACATTCACGTATCCCACACCCCTGATACCCTCCGTTCAGCCCATATTGGTGTGCTATGGAGATGGCGTGGGACTCGATTCCACCGCACAGGTGATTTATACCCTTCGGGACACCACCTGCAACCAGTTCACCTGGAACTACAATCCGCAGGACAGCACGTGCAATCTACCCGAGCCTGTGGTGGGCTGGAAGAAGAACAGATTCTACATCTTTACCATACCCCTGCACCAGATGAATCAGAATTCCAACGTTCCAGCGCTCATAGACCAGATTTTATCGGAGTGATGATGAGGGGGCTCATGCCCCCTCAGATTCGATCATGCTGTCTATGACGGATTTCATATAGTTTTCCAGAAGGGCCTGGCTCATCCCCGTGGCTTCCCTGACTGCCTGGAGAAATGCCTGATTGATTTCGTCCGCAAGGAGTATAAGCATCACCATGGAGAATTTCTTGAGGGCTTCGATGACATCTTCGGGGTTTTCGACATTGTCCATGATTAGGGGCTTTATTCTGTCCAGAACTGTGGAAATGGTGAGGGCAAATTTGTATATGGAAGTTCCGGTCTTAAGGGCTCTGAGGGACAGTTTCCTTATGGATTCGAAGTCCTGTGCTCCCGTCAGTATTATCCTCAGGAATTCTTCTATCAGGGAGAGCATGTCCTCTGGATTGTCCACCTTCAGGTCGCCCATGAGTTCTTCCCTGTGGTCCTTTATAACCGAATCGAGGAGTTGAAGGAGTTGTTCTCCATTCCGGGAAAGGATTTCCAGTTCGGTATCGCTCAGGCCAACGATGTTTTTCACATCGGCTTTCAGGGCCTCGAATGTATCCATCGTCATCCTAAACCTCCTTTTTTATTCCAGAAGGGTTTTGAGCCTGTCCCTGGCATTCTTCACTGCTATTCGGACCATACCCAGGGGTGTGGAAGGAAGGGCCAGAGCCATTATGCCCACATCAGGTGTAATTTTCTCCACCACGATGTTCCCTTTCTCCGACTCTATGGTCAGGCGGTCCATGGGAAGCATCTGAATCTGACTCAGGGTCCTCTCCGCCAGGGATATCAGACCTGCCCCTATCGCTGAAAACAACTCCTGCTCCTGTATGGCACTTTCCCTGCTGTGAGTCAGGGTGCTCTTCACCGGGAATCCGTCCTTCGTGAACAGGACGAACCCCAAAAGTCCCGAAGTTTCTTTCTGAATCCCCTCGAGGATATCTTCTATTCGCTCATCTATACTATTGGTCTGCATCGCCTCACCTCCCCCTTGTGATTTTTATAATTTTACAACATTTCTGCATCTGCGGTGAATTTAATTATTGATAATGAATGCCTTGAATTTGGTAAGTTCTGGAAAATGCATCCTGCAATTCGGGAACGGACTGACCGTATTTTGCCTCTTTTTCATGGAATTTTAGCAATTTATTCTGAAGGACCGGAAACCGGGGTTTCAACGATTCCATCGCAGAGAGTCATTGGACCGAAATCCGGAGAAATTCACCCCATTTTTATAAAAAACCTGTAAAATTTGCCATCGCATGAAGAGATTCTATATAAAGACGTTCGGCTGTCAGATGAATGAGCTGGACTCTGAACTGGTCCGGCAGAAGCTGGTAGAGGAGGGGTTTCAGGAGGTGGAGGACCCTTCCAGGGCTGAGGTCGTTCTCATCAATACGTGCGCGGTCAGGCAGAAGGCGGAGGAGAAGGCCATTCACTTTTCTCGTCAGATGAAGAACCTGAATAAGACCGTGGTGATGATGGGATGCGTGGCCCAGGTGAGGGGTCAGAAACTTCACGAGGTGGCCAGGGCCGATGTGGTCATCGGTCCCCGTAGTTATGAAAAAATCGTGGATGTGATTCTGGACCTGGAGCGAAAGCAGACCCGCAGGTCCGTATGCGAGGATCTGGGCATATTCAGGTTGAAGCGCAGAAAAGTCGGACCGGGAGAATTCTCCGCATATATCAGCATACAGCAGGGATGTGATAACTTCTGCACCTTCTGCGTGGTGCCCTACACGAGAGGCAGAGAACTTTCCCGCCCTGCCCGTGAAATCGTGAGGGAAGCCATCGACCTGGAGGAGCAGGGCATAACCGAAATCACCCTCCTGGGGCAGAATGTGGATTCCTACTTCGATGGAAAGTACGACTTTGCCGACCTTCTGAAGATGCTGGAGGATAACCTCCGGTATGTGAAGCGCATCAAATTCACGAGTCCCAACCCCAGGGATATGACCTTCAAGGTCATAAAGACCATTGCAGAGAGCGAAAGGGTGGTTCGATGGATACACCTTCCCCTCCAGGCGGGCTCCACCAGAATTCTCAAGAGGATGAACAGGGGCTACACGAAGGAAGAGTATATATGGCAGGCCCTCATGATAAGGGAGATGATACCCGATGTTTCCATTACCACAGATATAATCGTTGGATTTCCCGGAGAGAGCGAGGAGGACTTCGAGGAGACGCTGGATGTGGTTCGTCAGGTTAAATACGATGGGGCATACATGTTCATCTATTCGCCCCGTCCCGGCACCCCCGCATCTTTCTTCCCTGACCAGATAGATTACGAGACCAAGAATCGCCGCCTCAGGAGATTGATAGACACGGTGAACGAGGGTATAGTGGAGCGCAGGAAGGCCATGATTGGAAGGGAGTACGAGATACTCATAGAGGGGCCCAGCAAGAAAGACCCTGCATACAGCGTGGGTAAGACCTTCAGCAATATATCCGTCGTGGTGAAAGGTATTTACCGGCCGGGAACCTATATGAGGGGAAAGGTGGTGTCTCTGAAGGGGCACACACCCATACTTCAGCCCTTCGAGGAGAAGGAGGCAGTTTAAAGGTCTCTTTCTCTGGCTCTTATTGGATTGTGCTCACGGTCGTTTTCATTCTTTATCTATGTTCTGGCATCTCGATAATTTAACATAATGTGCATTGGAGCATATTCATGTCAGCAATCGGATATACATGTTGCATTATAATTTGATTCGGGAGGTGAGTCATGATAGGAGTAGCTCTGTTAATCGCTTCAGTGGAGTATTGGACGTGGGATAAGGTTATTCCCATTCATGAGGAAACTGCCAGATTCATAGAAAACATCCGGAATAATCCGGTGGCAATGAGCTTTACAATCAATTCCAGAATAGTTGAACAGGATTTTCTAAATATTGCGAGTTTCTTTAGAGACAGTATTGGTATAGGTGCTTTTGGATTCGTTCCTCAATCGATAGACAAGCAGGATACAGTTATAATGCCAGCTTATCCTCCTAATGGAGGCGGTGCATATTGTGAGACTTCTTTCATTAAACCGTGCTGGATATGTAGGTGCTGTGGTTCTGTGAGTACTGTATGTGTCTTACTCTATGTGACCGGGGATGGTTATTGCATATATAGATGTGATCCGTGTCCTGCCCCTCCTCCTGATTGTAATGAACCGCCAGGAGACTATACTGGAAAGCCTTCGGATAGTGAAATTATAAAAGTTCATTCGCACAATTCGAGTAAGGAATCCGTGATAGGAAATAGCGGTAATAACAATTTAGTTGAAGTCTATACCGTCGGGGGAAAGCTTATCTACAGAGGTCCGTCCAGCGATGTGGAGAGGATGCTGAAGAGGAAAGGACTTAAGGGGCTCTTCCTCATACGGGAGCATGTGGATGGCAGGGTGTTGAATCGCAAGATATTCATCCGGTAGGGGGAGTCTCCCCCTCGTCTCTGGATTA
>WGAQ01000174.1 GCA_015494735.1 Caldifarciminota bacterium
TCGAAAGGGCGTAGGTGAATTCCATGGTCCGCCTCTTTCCCTTCCAGGGCTCCAGAATCACTTTGATTCTGAGGGTCTCCTCACGGGTGGAGTATATGGGTATCCTTATGTATATCGTGGAGTCGGAGTCCGTATATTCCCTCCTGGGGTCCAGGTCCAGTTTCTCATTGGGGAATACGGTTATGAGACTCCCAATCTGCACGTCAGAGCGTCGAATACTGACGGAAACTCTGGCAGAATCGATGAGACTGCGGGAAACCTTATCCAGGAGACGGATGTTGAACCTGTAGTCTCCGGCGGGAAAGTATATGCTGAAGTACCTGCTCCTGGTTATATCCGGAGGGGGTATGGAATCCACATCCTCGTAGTAGTCCTTCACCACAGAGGTGTAGAGTTCCTTCCCGCGGTAGACTTCCATTTCCAGACGGTACCTCCCCTCGAATGCATCCCCCGACTTCACGTACGTGAGTTTCCTGAGGGGAACGGAGTAATTGAACACCACCTCCGCACTATCCCCACCCGGAATCACATAGACGTGTATATAACCAAGCAGAAAAATCATTAACCTTCGCTCTTATCTCAGTACATGACCCCCATTTTCCTGGCCATCTCCATGAGGCGGGCTATCCTGTCCTCTATCGGTGGATGGGTAGAAAAGAGTTTCGCTATCCCATCCAGAGCAGGAGGGAATATGAACATGTGGGCCGTGGTGGGTGTGGCGGTGGTGGGCACCCTTTCGTTACCTATCGCCAGCTTCTCCAGAGCCTTTGCGAGGGCAATCGGGTCCCTTATGAACCTGGCTCCCGTCTCATCCGCCAGGTACTCCCTGGTCCTGGATATGGCCATCTGAATCAGCATAGCCGCTATGGGGGCGAGTATGAGCAGAAGGAGTTCCCCTATGGGATTCCTGTCCTCATCGTGCCTGCCGAAGATGAACATCCATCGGGCCATGTCAGCCACGTAGAAGACGACGGTGGCGAGGGTGGCTGCTATCGTGGAGATCAGTATATCCCTGTTCTTTATGTGCGCCAGTTCGTGGGCTATGACCCCCTTCAACTCCCTCTCATCCAGCAATCTCAAAATCCCCTCTGTGAAGGCCACGGCGGCATGGGATGGGTCCCTCCCGGTGGCGAAGGCATTGGGATAGGGAGCGGGGACTATGTAAATCCTGGGCTTCGGTATGCCCGCCTTCCTGGCCACCTCCTCCACCAATGCATGGAGACGGGGAGCCTCCTGGGGAGAAACCTCCCTGGCCCGGTACATGGAAAGAACGATGCGGTCGGAAAACCAGTAAGAAAAGAAGTTGATTCCAAGGGCTATGACGAATGCAATGGTGAGACCCGTCTTTCCACCGACGAGATCCCCCATAATCAATATAAGGATGCTGAGAGCAGCCAGCAGCACGAACGTCTTTATGGTGTTCCCCATCGTACGAAATTTTACAGGAATTCGATGTACAGACGAAAACCCGCATCCTCCTATAAAATTTGGGCCATATGGCTATACTGGGGAAGATAACCATTTTCACAGGCTGGGCCTTTATACTTGTATCCTTTTTCTTCCTCCTCGCAGGAAATCTGAAGAGGGATTTTCGATTTATCAACGCAGGAATCAACGCATATTTCTTCGCCTTTATCTACACATTAATCGCATCCATCCTCCTCCTCTATGCCCTCATAACCCTCGACTTTTCCATCGAGTACGTCGCCCTTCAGACCACGAAATCCATGCCCGTCTTCTACAGGATAGCGGGATTCTGGGCGGGTATGGATGGCTCCATGCTCTTCTGGAATCTGGTCTTCGGTGCATACACCGTCGTGTTCATATACAGGGCAGTAAAGAATGGAAGGTACTTCTATTCGTGGTCCTTCCTCTTCCTCTCCCTGACATATCTATTCTTCCTGACGGTTCTGGCCTTTTACTCCAACCCCTTCAAGGAGCTCCCCAATCCCCCCGCGGACGGCAGGGGACTCAATCCCCTCCTCATGAACTGGTGGATGCACATACACCCCCTTTCCCTCTACGCCGGATACACCGGTCTGTCGGTCCCCTTCTCCATAGTGCTGGGGGTGGTCATAAGCGGGGTCCACTACAGGAAGTGGGTCAGGGACCTGCGAATCTGGACGATAATTCCCTGGATTTTCCTCACTCTGGGCATATACTTCGGGGGGAGGTGGGCATATCTGGAACTGGGATGGGGAGGATACTGGGCATGGGACCCCGTGGAGAATGCCTCCCTGATTCCGTGGTTCACAGCAACGGCCCTCTTCCATTCCATAGTAATGCTGGAGAAGAGGGGGATTTTCAAGACATGGATAGCCGTGCTCTCCGTGACCACGTTCGTTCTGGTCCTCCTCGGCACGTATATAACCCGCAGTGGCTCCCTGGTATCGGTTCACAGTTTTGCCCAGAGCGAACTGGGGCCGGTTTTCCTGGGATTCATAGTGTTTATCATAATCCTGTCCACCGCCATCCTGCTGAAGTACAGGAGGAATCTGAGGAGTGTGGGGCTGATTACATCCCTGTTCTCGAGGGAGGGCTTCTTCCTCCTGAATAACTGGATCATGCTTCTCCTGGCTTTCGTCGTGGCATTCGGGACTCTGTTTCCCCGTCTCTCTGCATTCTTCACCCCCACGGAGATAATGGTGGGGCCCGCTTTCTACAATGCCGTCACGGGACCCCTATTCGCCCTCATGGTCATACTCATGGCACTGGCCCCCTACATGCCATACAGGGCATTTACCCGCAGGTACCTGCGCCCCATAGTGATTCCCGCCATATTCAGCACGGCACTCGCCATCTTCACATATCTCATAACGGGACACGTGATGGCCACCATAACCCTGTGGGGTGTATATCAGATAGCATTCGCCCTGATATACGAACTCCTCTCCAGCAGGCATCCGCTGAGAGCCCTCCTGGGGGACAGGAGGAGATACGGTGGCTTGCTCGTGCATCTCGGTGTCGCCATCACCACGCTGGGAATCGTGGTCAATACCCTGTACAAGGAGAAGAAGGAAATCATCATGACCCCCGGGCAGAGCGTTCAGTTTGCGGGATATACGCTCACCTATAAGGATGTGGAAAGCGGATTCCATCCCGATTACCTGTGGGACAGGTTCACATTCGTGATAAGGACTCCATCGGGCAGGGAAATCACATCCCATCCGGAATTGAGACTGTACCACAAGTGGAACATGAAGACTCCCGAGATCGATATAATAACATCTCCGAGGGGTGATTTCTACGTGGCTCCCGGAGAACTGGAGGAGGATACCAGGAGGTTATTCCTTGTTATGTTCTTCGAGCCCATGATACAGGTAGTGTGGCTCGGGCCACTTCTAATGTTGCTCGGCGCAATGTATGCCATAACGGGCAGAAGGAGGGAGTGATATGGATGTAATTTACCTTCTGATTATACTGATTCCCGGTGCATACTTTGTTCTAAAGCCGATAATGTACGGAAGCAAACGCTGGCCTCAGGAGCCGGAAGTCGATAAGGAAGTTCTCGAAAAGAGGGATGAACTCATAAACGAGTTGAAGAGGTTGAAGGAACTGTACGAATCGAATAAAATAAGTAAGGATGAATTCGAAAAACTGAAAAGGCCCGTGGAGGAAGAATTGCTTCTCCTGCTCAGGAAATATAACATAGAAATTTGAGGAGTCAAAGGGGCTTTTAACTGCCATACATTAATGAAAATCAACAATTTCATTTCATGCAAACTCCACACTTTAAACTTTCGACATGAGGAGAAGAAAGATAGAAAAACTGGACGAGAAAGGGATATTCGAGTTAAAACTCGTATCCCACGTGGCCCAGTTTCCCGAAGGAAATCGGGCTCTGTTCGTCCTTACAACGCTGGATGAGAAGGAAAACGATTACATAAGCCACATATATTCGATAGGGAGGCGCAAGAAAAAGCAGTTAACATTCGCCGGAAAGAAGAACATAAATCCGGAGATTTCACCCGACGGGAGCAGATTCGCCTTCCTTTCGGACAGGCACGGCAAGAAGGAGAAGGGACTTCAACTCTACATGATGGACACGGAGGGTGGGGATGCCATCCCGCTGACCGATGAGGAAAGGGGCGTATCCTTCTTCAGGTGGGTGGACAGGAGCAAAATCGTATACATCACCTCCCACAAGAAGAGGCAGAGGACCCCGTACCCCAAGGATACGGATGTGAGGATAGTGGATAGACTCTTTTACAAACTGGACTCCTCCGGATTCCTGACCGGACACTCCAGCATAGTAAAAGTCCTGGATGTGGACAGGAGAAAGGCCGAAAAACTCTTCGAAACCGACTTCATGGTATCGGGTATCACATACCACAATGGGAAATACTACTTCATATCCAACATGGATAGCAACTGGGATTTGCATCTCTACTCGTACATATACGAATACGACCCCGGAGAAGGCTCCTTCAGAAAGCTCATGTCCGGAAGCTGGAGCATATCCTCTTTCAAACCCTTCGGCAACAAAATCATCTTCGTGGGCAACAGGAGACAGAATGGATTCGCAGACATAAGCCACTTCTACGAACTGGACCTGGAGAGCGGAACCATAAGGGACCTGACCCCGAAATTGGACAGGAATCCGTTCAACACGGTGAATTCCGATGCAAGGGGTCCATCGTCCGGAAACCTGTTCGAAATAGATTCCGAGGGCAACATCTACTTCCTGATGACAGATGGCGGAAGGGTGGGCCTTCACAAACTCACGAAGGATGGAAAGATAGAGGACATACTCAGGGGAGACTTCGTGGTGGAGAGTTTCTCCTTCGACAGCAACTACGAAATCCTTTACTGGGTTAAGAACTCCTTCTCCCATCCCACCGAGGTGTACCTGTGGGATAAGCAGATAACTCACTTCAACGATGATTTCGTGAAGAAGTACGGCCTCAAGGAGGCTCATCCCATAAAGTTCAAGGCAAGCGATGGTGTGGAAGTGGAAGGGTGGGTTCTCTCCCCGTACATACGGACCAGGGAGAAGAATGGTAAGAGCCCTGCCATTCTGGAGATTCACGGTGGACCCCGCACGGCGTACGGGTATGCCTTCATGTTCGAATTTCACCTCCTTGCCCACAACGGGTTCTACATAATATTCTCCAATCCAAGGGGCTCCGATGGGTACGGCTTCGACTTCGCATACAGGATAGTGAGGAACTACGGGGACAGGGATTACAAGGACCTCATGGAATTCGTTGATGCTGTGATGAAGAAAGTACCCCAGATAGACGAAAACAGGCTGGGAGTGACGGGGGGCAGCTATGGTGGATTCATGACCAACTGGATAATCGGTCATACGGACAGGTTCAGCAGGGCTGTAACGCAGAGGAGCATCTCCAACTGGCTGAGTTTCTATGGAACGAGCGATATCGGATGGCTGTTCGGAGAGTACGAGATAGGAGAGCCCCCATTCGATGACCCCATGCTCTACTGGGAGAGGTCACCCATCGCATACGTGAAGAATGTGAAGACACCCCTCCTGATAATCCACGCAGAGCAGGATTACAGATGCCCGATAGAGCAGGCCGAGCAGCTATTCGTGGCCCTGAGGAAACTCGGCAAAGAGGTGAGATTCATAAGGTTCCCCGGGGAATCCCACGAGCTGTCCAGAAGCGGCAGACCCCGCCACAGGGTCGAGAGACTGTACTTCATACGCAAGTGGTTCGAGAAGATGTGAGGGCGTCGTCCCTCACCTCCCATAAATCATGCGGTAGTAGTAACTGGAGCCCAGGAGTTCGTGCTCCCCGTATCCGATGGTGAAGAATCGGTAGGAGAATCCGGTGATGAAACTCCTGCGGAGAGTACTGTAAGACACCGAAACGAAAATTCCCTCCGCAATCTCATAACGGGCAAAGAATCTGTAATCCAGAGGAAATCCCTCCTCCATGAAAAGTTCTATCCCACCGAAAGCCTTCGAACCGGTGGAAAAGACGCACGCGTATCCGAATCGCCTGCCTATCAATCCCGCATATCCGCAAACATCGAACTCCATGAACTTCCTCATGAAACCCACACCGGCATGGAATTCGCTTCCAAAAGATGCATCCGCAGAGAATACTCCCAGGTTTGCACCGACGGAAATGGTGTTCATATACTCATCCTCCACATTGACCACATACCAGAACACCCCCACCCCACCCTTCGAAACACCCATGCCGAATCTATTGAGGAAGCCGTAGTCTTTCACTATGAAGGTTTCCAGCACCACGGAATCGGAGAGGAACTGGGGCGCTCCCATGGAGGCAGATGGCATACCGGATTCTCCGAAGGAAGTACCGGAGAAAAAGTAGGGAAATGCTATCACGATTAGCATCCCGGCAACCGGATACAAGTATAAAGGAGCCGGAGGCGGGACTTTTAAAATTTGCGAATGGTCAGGATATTCAGAGCCCATCCGGACGCCAGATTTCGGGTGGCTTACGGGGAGAGTCAGGGAATCGACCTCGCATCCACGGAGGACATAGAAATTCCGCCATTATCCAGAGCCATTATCCCCACGGGAATCCACATGGCCCTTCCCCGTGGAACCTTTGGATTCATCAAGGAAAGGAGTTCCACGGCGGTGAAGAAGGGTCTCATGGCGATGGCCGGAATAGTGGACAACTCTTACAGGGGAGAGATAAAGGTGGTCCTCTTCAATACCACGAAAGAGACCGTCAGGATAGAAAAGGGCGAATTCGTAGCCCAGATTCTAATCGTGAAGGTAATGGAACCGGATGAGGAACTGGAAGAAGTGAAATCCATGGAAAGTCTGGGGAAGACCAGAAGGGGTGAGGGAGGTTTCGGAAGTTCGGGTCGATAGCTCCCCAAATCCGACATAGTGGAGTTTTACTTTATGCTTTTCGACCATGGAGTTCTTTAAAATGCAGGCGTCGGGGAACGACTTCGTCGCCATGGAATGGGAAAAACTGAAGACACTTGGGAAACCCGAGGAGATAGCCGTCAGAATTTCGAGGAGGCACCTATCCGTCGGGGCAGATGGCATAATATCTCCGGTGCCGGATGAGAAATATCCTTTCCACTTCCTGTACATAAACTACATGGGGAAACAGGTTCCATTCTGCGGGCATGCGGGAAGGGCGCTCCCCTTCTTCGCAAAAATCATCGGAATGGTGGAGGGACGGGAAATCGAATACATCACGCCGATAGGTCCGAAGAAGGCTATAATACTGGAAGAAGACGGGTGGAAGGCTCTGGTGGGGCTGGATATGGGAAAATTCCACGTGTCTCCCATGGATGACGGGCTCCTCGTGGATGTGGGGGTGAAACACTTCGTAAGGGGCCAGAACGAAATAGAGGTTTTCCCTCTGAAGGAAGAAGCCCTCAGGTTCTTCGAAGAGCACCCATCCATTCACTACAACGTATTCGAGGAAATAACCGCCGGGAAGATAAAGGTCAGAACATGGGAGTACGGATATCCGGAGGAGCCCCTGAGTTGCGCGACAGGAAGCCTGTCAGCAGCGATAGCCTACTTCGAGATTACCGGATACAGGGAGATAGAGGTCGTTCCCCGCTCCGGGGAGAGTCTATTCGTGGAGATAAGGGATGATTCTGCTTTCTTCTCCGGATGGGTAAAGGTGGTGTACAGGGGGGAACTCCTGGAATTCTGAAGCACCACAGGCGAAAAATGTGGGCTATCCAGTGATGCAATACGCTAAGTGGCGCAGGGAATTCAATCCTTCCACGGTACTGAAAGCTCTCGATACATACTTCTTCCGGGAAAAGCCCGGAGTATGACTGGATTGAAACACAAAAATTTCCTGACAGGGCCTGTGTCCTGAACGCTCCTCAGAACTCCCTCCTGACGCTCAGAATTGGGATGGGGAAAGCCCTGTATATAGCGGACAGTTCGTTTTCGGGTTTTATCTGCGGGATGAAGTTATAGACTCCGA
>WGAQ01000175.1 GCA_015494735.1 Caldifarciminota bacterium
ACAGCCCCTTCCTTCACCATGTGTTTCTTCACGTACTTCGCCTTCCCGATGGCCACCACCAGTATATCCGCCTGACGGGTGATTTCCTCCGGATTGGGGGTTTTCGAATGGATGACTGTGGTGGTGGCATGCCTGTTCGTGAGCATCATGGCCACGGGTTTCCCCACCACCACGCTCCTTCCCATAATAGCGGCCCTTTTGCCCCGGATTTCCACCCCGTAATGCTCCAGAATCTGGATTACAGCAGAGGCCGTACTGGGAGCCAGTTCATCCTTTCCGTAGAAGATTTTTCCCAGATTCCAGGGGGAGATGCCCTCTATGTCCTTCCGGGGGCAGATGGTGGAAGCCACTGCATAGCTGTCTATCTGCGGTGGAAGGGGCATCTCCACGAATATGCCGTCTATGGTGTCGTCGTCGTTGAGCTTCTGTATGCTCTTCAGAAATTCCTCCTGAGATATTCCCTCGTCCAGTTCCAGCACCTCCACCTCTATCCCGTACTTATTCATCCTCCTGACCTTGGACCTCAGATACGTGAGGGAACTCTCATCCTTCGTGGCCACCACTATGGCCACCCGGGGCTTTAAGTGGGAGAACCTCTCCTTTATCTCCTCGTATAATTCCTGTGCGACGGGCTTTCCTTTGAGTAAATCCATGCGGGAATTTTAAAGGCGGGAAACCGCCTTATTCCGTGTAAATCAGGACGTTGCTCATCACGAAGAAGGGGAGGAACCACAGGAGCAGTTCCAGATGCAGGTTCAACTTTCCGGCCATGTCCAGGAGGTAGAGTATGTCTCCCACTATGAGAACCATGATGCTCACTGTCCTGAAGAGCCACTCCCTTGCGATTTCTCCACCGAGGTACAGCGTGAGGTTCAGGACTATCATCACCAGCGACAGCACATCTATCCCCGCAATGGTCAGGGTGAACCAGTTATTCAGGGGGGCCTCGTGCATCAGGATGAATATGAGGAAGATTATCAGAATTCCGAACAGGCCGGGAATTATCAGGTGGTTGCTCCGGAAGCGTATCTTCATCTTTATCCGGAGGTTCAGGAACATGAATACGAGTGCAGCGAGCATGAGGAGACGGAAAAGGATGTGAAGAAAGGGATTGTTCAGGAGAACCGCCAGACCTAAGATTATGCCCACGGGGGCTCCTATCAGGAGGAACTTCCCCCTCGTGGTGTCGAATCCGAATTCCCTTCCCTTGAGGAACACCACCGCGGAGAAAGTGACCCCCATTGCCAGGAAAGCCAGATTGTACATGTCGGGATTCCCCGAAAATATCCCGGCGATTAGAACCCCCAGTATTGTTATCAACCATGCATGCAGCATTGTTCTGACGATGGGCTGCTCGAACATGAAAACAATGTTAAAGGCGAATACCAAGAGATTATTCTGTGCGCAATGCTATGATTTTTAAATGCTTTAATCGGTGGAACTTGCGTCATACTTAGCGGGGGAGCCCTCCGGGGTATTCGTTCAGTAAAATTTGACCATGTGGGCTATTTACATCTTCTATGCCTATAAGTTCATCGGATACATTACAGTGATTGCTTACTGGGTGGTGATGGTGGGGGCCCTCATGAAGGCAAAGGACCTCATCCGGTACAAGAGGTATGCGGATTACATCTATCTCCTCCACTTCTCCGCTGGATTCATCCTCCTCCTCTTCACTTTCAGGGATTTTCTGCCCTACTACGTGTTTACCGCGGTCCCCCTGCTCCTCATACCCTTTACGGAGCGCATCGGTCCCGGTAAAGTGTCTCTCATCAATTTCCTGGTACTGTCCGGTGCATTCTTCCCCGCCATAAGGCATCTGAAGCATCTGCTGCTGGGAATGTGATGGGGGAACCATAAAATTAGAAGCATGGAGATAATCCATAAATTCCTGGGAGTAATCCTTATATTGGGGTACCTTTCTGCCATCGGTGTTGCACGATTGAAGCCGGAATCTGCCCGCAACTACTTTTTATACATGAACCTGATTTACTTCTTCCAGATTATGGTGGGGGGACTCATGGTGATGATGGGCTCCTCCAACAGTCTGATTCACTATCTTCTGGGCCTTTTCCCAATACTCACCTTCGGTCTGTCAGGCAGGATTTCCATTACATCCGCTTCCATCCTCAACTCCTTTGCCCTCATCGGTGCTGCCATAACCGGTATGGGAGGGGCATCATGAAGAGGATAACCGTTCCGGACATTGTTGCCAGGAAGGGGAAGGAGAAGATTACATCCCTGACAGCCTACGATTACATCACAGCCCGCATACTGGATGAGGGAGGAGTGGATATCATACTGGTGGGGGATTCGGCATCCATGGTGATGCAGGGGAATGAGAGCACCATACCCATAACCATGGACGAGATGATTTACCATACCAGGATGGTGTCGCGGGCTGTGAGGAGGGCCCTTGTGGTGGGGGATATGCCCTTCGGCTCGTATCAGGAGTCCATATCGGAAGGGGTCAGGAATGCCATACGATTCATGAAGGAGGGGGGTGCCCATGCGGTGAAGGTGGAGGGGGGTATGGAGGTGGTTGACCTGGTGGAGCGGCTCACCTCCTTCGGAATTCCGGTGATGGGCCATATAGGACTCATGCCCCAGAGGGTGCATCAACTGGGGGGCTATAAGCTCGTCAGGGATGAGGGTATGGTGGAGGTGGCGAAGGCCCTGGAGGAAGCGGGTGTGTTTGCCATCGTCCTGGAGAAGGTTCCGGTGGATATAGCACGCAGGATAACCGAAAGCGTGTCGATTCCCACCATAGGTATCGGAGCCGGCCCCCACGTGGATGGGCAGGTTCTTGTGTTTCACGATATAGTGGGTCTGTCCGGAATGAAGTTGAAATTCGTTCGCCAGTACGTGGATGGATATGCTATATTTCTGGATGCTGTCAGGAGATTCGTGGAGGATGTGAAGGAGGGGCTCTTCCCCTCGGAGGAAGAGAGCTATGGATAGGGTGATGATAGTGACGGGTGGGACCGGGGGACACATCGCCCCTGCCATAGCCATAGCGCAGGAGCTCCGGGACAGGGAAATCCCGCACGAGATGGTTATAGTGGGACCCAAGGTCAACTTTCGCTCCGTGGAGGAGTTCAGACCCAAGATATACAGGGGAAGGGGCAGGATGTCCATATTCAACGCCCTCTTTCGGATATGGAGGAGGGTGAGCAGGGCCGATAAGATAGTGGCTCTCGGCTCCTATGCTTCATTTCCCGCCCTTCTCTGGGCTCGCCTCATGGGGAAGGAGTACTATCTGGTAGAATTGAATGCCATTCCCGGAAGGGTTACCCGGATGTTCGCATCCGGGGCGAAAGCTGTATTTCTGGAGTTCGAGGAGGCCCGGAAGTACCTGAAGGGGAACCTGATATACACCGGAGGACCCGTTCGCAGGTACGAGAAGATGACCAAACAGCAGGCGAGGGAGATTCTGAAGATTCCCAGGAACAGGAAGGTGGTCCTCATCGTTGGGGGCAGTCAGGGGGCCAGGAGGCTGGTCCTGTCAGGGATAGAACTGGCCAGGGAGCTGAAGGATTACGAGTTCGTCATCATAGCCGGAAGACTCTATCGCTACGTGTGGAACAAGATAGAGATTCCGAAGAATGCGAAAGTATTCCAGTTCTTCGAGGACATGAGTCTGGTGTACATCGCTTCCGATGTGGCCATAGCCAGAGCCGGGGGGAGCACCATAGCCGAGTTGCTCCACTTTCGGATTCCGGCCCTCTACATCCCCTATCCCTATGCGAAGGACGACCACCAGTACCACAATGCCCTTTCGGTGGTGAACAGGGGTGGGGGCCTTCTGCTCGAGGAGAAGCACTTCTCCATAGATGTTCTGAAGAAGATGACCATAGAACTCATTGACAGGAGGGAGGAGTTCAAGAAGTCCATAATGAAGATGAGGGTGGAAGATGCCACATCCAGAATCGTGGATTACGTTGTATCGGAAGGAACTTGAGAAGTACAACCGCGTCCTTCACCTGACCTCTTCCTCCGCCAGCATAGACCGGCTGATAGAGGAGAGTCTTTACATAAAGGACCTGATTCCACAGGGGGCTGTGGTGCTGGATGTGGGCTCGGGGGGTGGTTTCCCCATGGTTCCCGTTGCCGCCGAAAGGCCGGACATAAAGGTGTATCTCGTGGAGCGCAGTTCCAGGAAGGCCGCCTTCCTTAATCACGTGAAGTATCTTCTGGGTCTGGAGAATGTGGAAGTCATCAATGCGGATTACAGGCATCTGAATCCGGGTGAAAAGGTGAAGGTGATAACATCCAGAGCTGTTGGAAATCATGAGGAGATAATAAGAACCCTTTCCGGATTCCTTGAGGATGATGGATTCTTCCTGATTTATGGGGATTTGAGGAGGGAAATTCCACCGGAGTGGGAGGTGGAGGTTCTGGAGTTCCCCACTGCGAAGATAAGCAGGGTTTACAGGGCGGGGGAGAGCCCCCGCAGGGATTAGTCGTGTTCGAAGTCGCCCTTTATCTCCTGGGTGTATCCCTTTACCCTCTCTATAATCTGGGGCAGGGCGGTGTATTCCATCTCGTCCTCGGGGAGCCTGG
>WGAQ01000176.1 GCA_015494735.1 Caldifarciminota bacterium
ACACGGGTGGATTCTTCGTCTTCAGCAACGAGGGAACTTCGAACGACTTCTATGTGGTGCTCGATACCGTATCGGACACCATAAGACTGACATGCGTCTCCCACTCCAACGATGGAAGGATGGACAACGACCACGACATGGTTTATGACCACGATACCATGAGGTTCGAATGTCAGAACCAGAGCATGATAGTAAACCGGAACGGAATGCTCTACGGTGTGGAATTTACTCTCATGGGACAGGTTGTACATGAGGATAACGACGATGCCGATAGGGGAACCCTGAGGGTTCAGTGGGGCGGACTCGATGGAGGCATGTTCGAGAAGATGATACTGATAACGGACATGATAAACGGCGATACTGTCGAGTACGTGGACCACAACACCAGCGGTATGATAGAGTTCGCCAGGAGCGACAGCGGAATCAACTTCAGGAAGCAGAGGACCGTCCAGGATTCGATGGGAAGGATGCTTGAAATCAACATAGACGGAACGGTGTATACCGACACCTGGGAGCCCGGCGATTCCATAACCACCGATATGGAAGTATCCTTCATGGGCTCCGGAACTGCAACCCTTGCCAATGGAAGGGAGATTGGGGTGGAGATGAGCACTTCTCCCACCGTCACCGTGGGTATCTGCGATGGTTCCGACAGGGTTGGTATCAAGGGCGGTATCCTGACCGAGGACCTCTACGTGGGCGATGTGAAGGTGAAGACCGTCAACATCCAGTTCAACAGCGATTGCTCCTACAACATAAACAGCCAGTAATATCAGCATCCCTCTGGAGGGGTTCTCCCCTCCTCTCCCTTAAACTTTCCCCCCGATGGCCGAATACTCCGAAGGGAAGGCCCGTTATATCCTGCCCAGGAAGAAAGGTCAGTTCTTCAATCCCCGCGGTCTCCTGTCGAGGGAGATAGGGATACTGATTACCAGGGCGGAGGCCCATCTCAGGGGTAAACCCATAAGCCTCCTGGAGACGATGTCCGGAATAGGGATAAGGACTGTTCGGTATGCTCTGGAGGGGGAAGTTTCCCTTCAATGGGCCAACGAGGGAAGTCACGAATCCATGGAACTCCTCCTTGAGAACCTCAAGCTCAATGGCGTGGAGGACAGGGTATATACATCCGTGGAAGAAGCGAAGCACCTTCTGGCCAAGTTCTCCCTGATAGATGAGAGATTCGACATGATAGACCTGGATGCATTCGGCTCCCCTTCCGAATTCTCCCATCACGCCATATCCGCCCTGAAACTGGGGGGAATCCTCTATCTCACCTCCACCGATGGATTCACCCTGTGCGGCCTCAAACAGGGGGCATCTCTGAGGAATTACGGTGTTCACACCCTTTCGGCCAGATTCTGCCACGAACTGGGGGGGAGGGTGGTGATGAGCCAGTTCATGAAGGTGGCGGGTAACTTTGGATTTCACATGGAGCCCCTGGTGTTCGTTTACGATGGCTATTCGTGGCGCATCGCCATGAGGCTGGTGAAGGGGGTGGAGGGGCAGTTCACAGACTTCGGATATGTCCTATACAATCCATCCACCGCGGAGTACAGACTCATAAAGGACAATGCACTTCCGGAGCTGGATGGTAAATGGCGCATTTCCGGACCGGTTTACCTGGGTCCCATACACGACAGGAAATTCGTGGAGGTGATGTACGGCTTTTCCGGGGATTATCCCCTCGCCAGAAAAACCCTTAAGAAGATACTGGAGGAGATAGACCATCCCCTATATTACGACTACACCCAGATTTGCGATATGGTGGGAGTTTCGACGCCGTCCAGAAAGAAGATTATCCGGGAGTTGAGGAGGAGGGGATACAGGGCGAGCGAAACCCACATCTCGCCCGTCGGTATAAAGACCAATGCCCCCCTTTCGGTTCTCAGAGAGGTCCTCGTCTCCCTCAATCAATGATTCATATACCCTGCCACCCTCTCTATGAGGTATCCCATCAGGGGTATGTTGCAGTTCAGTATGGAAGAGATGCCGTTTCGGATTTCGAAGTGCAGGTGCTTCTGCTCTCTCAGAATCCTGTCCAGTGCGAATTCGCCCCTCAGACCCCGGAAGTAGGCGGAGAACTTCTGATTGGAGATGGCTATGTATCCTTCCACGACCCCATTCTCCTTCACCAGTACCATGAAATCCCTTCCCAGCAGGGCGAGTATCTGGAGCAAATCCTCCAGCATAATTCCTTTCGGGTCGAATGTTATCCTCTGCATGTCGGTAATTATAATCCCGTTCCGTGCAAATTTCAATAACTCAATGCCTTACGCATGTTTGTTGTCTAAAGTGATTGATGGTCAAAATTTTTGATTTTCGAGGTTTATGCCGCTGTGCTCAAATTGAAAGGATAACCCATCCCATTTCTTTAAATCGTTACAGTTCGGATATAACAAGGTGCTCTCCACTGAAGGCATATAGGGATACCTGATTCAGTTATCTCTCCCGGTAAGGAGTTCCAGAATCTGCACCGCGTTGGTGGCAGCCCCCTTTCTGAGATTGTCCGCCACCACCCACATGTCGTAAGTCTTCTCCAGCATGGGATGCTTCCTGATTCTGGAGACGAATACCTCATCCCTTCCCGCCGCCATGTCCGGAGTGAGGATACCTTCCACATATACTATTCCCCTCCCGGATTTCACCGCCTGTATGACTTCCTCCACCGGGGGATTGCTCCTCAAATCCACTTCCACCGCTTCCGAGTGGGATACGGGAACGGGTACCCTGACCGCTGTGGCGGAAATCTTCAGGTCCGGTCTGTGTAGAATCTTCCTGCTCTCATTGATCAGCTTCCACTCCTCCGTGTAGAATCCATCCTTCAGGTCCCCTATAGCCGGAATCACATTCCCCACTATGGGGACGGGGAACGGGCTGTTTTCGTACCTCTGCCCTTCGATTTCCATTTCGTATGCCTTAAGCCCATCCCTGCCCGCTCCGGATACGGACTGGTAGGTGGCCACGAATACCCTCTCTATTCCAAATCTGTCCTCCAGAGGCTTGAGGGCCACCACCATCTGGATGGTGGAGCAGTTGGGATTGGCGATGATGCCCCTGTGCCATTCCACGTCTTCGGGATTCACCTCCGGAACCACCAGAGGGACCCATTCCTCCATGCGGAATGCGCTGGAGTTGTCTATGACCACGGCTCCCCTCTCCGCAAATCGGGGATTGAGATTCCTGCTGGTTCTGGCATCCACGGCGGATAGGACGAAGTCCACCTTTCCGTCGAAGGAGTTCGAGGGCAGAGTTTCCAGCTCCTTTCCCATGTACTTCACCACCCTGCCCCCGGAGGACGAAAGGGGGATGACCTCGATGGAATCTCCGAATCTCTCCTCGAGAACTCTGAGCATGAGGGAGCCCACCAGACCGGTTGCTCCCAGAACTGCCACCCTCATGGGCGAAAGTCTAAAGGAGTATGGAGAAGACAATCATGAACAGGAGACCCATCATGAGGGAGATGGACATGGTGTCTCCCTCTATCTTCTCCAGGGAGGAGGGGACCAGTTCGCTGAATACCAGGTAAATCATGGCGCCGGCTGCAAAACCGAATCCCACGGGCAGGAAGGGCTTGAATATCTCGACGGCTATGTATGCGGGGACTGCCATGAGGGGCTGGGGGAGGGAGGAGAAGATGCTCCAGAACATGGCTTCCCATGCGCTTGCTCCCTGTGCGATGAGGAACAGGGATATGGCCAGTCCCTCGGGAATATTGTGGACAGCGATTGCCAGACTGGTGAGTATTCCCAGATTCTCTCCACCTCCGAAGGAGACGCCCACTCCTATCCCTTCCGCGAAGCTGTGCATCGTCATGATTATGAGGAATATGATGGCCTTCTTTGCCGATTTGCCGCGCAGACTTCCCAGCATGTACTCCTTGTCCTCGTGGAAGAACTTTTCGGACAGGATTATGAAGACCATTCCCAGGATTATTCCGATGACCGTACCCCACTGGGAGAGATGGAGTCCTTCGAATATCAGGTTATAACTGGCTCCCACCATGAGCCCACCGGCCAGAGCCTCCGAAATCCCTATGATCTTCCTGGAGAGGTTCCTGACGAAGAAGAAGGGCACGGCTCCCAGACCGGTGGCCAGGTCTGTCAACAGGGCTATGAAGAACACCTCCAGCACATTCATACCGCACCTACCTTTACTTTTCTGAACAGCGCGGGGCTGCTTCCATGCCCCACTCTCGCTACCTGTCCCGGCTCACCCTTTCCACAGTTGGGGACTCCCCAGATTTTCCAGTACTTCTCGCTGGCCACACCATCCAGGCTGCTCCAGAAATGGGGAGTTATACCGTAATAGACGGCATTCCTGTATATTTCGTCCTTCAGGAGCTTACCGTTCTTAATCCTGTAAGCCACCTCCGTTGCGAACTGGAAATTCAGCCTCCTCTGGTCTATGGACCAAGACTTGTTGTAATCGATGAAGTATCCGTCGTCCACCATGGAAATGAGTTCCTCCAGTTCGTACTCCCCGGGCAGGAGGTTCACGTTGGTCATCCTCACTATGGGAATCCGGTTCCAGGAACTGGCCCTGCTGGCTCCCGTGGATTTCTTTCCTATGAGGGGAGCGGAGTCTCTGGAGGAGAGGTAGTTGTCCAGAATGCCCTCCTTTATAAGGTCCGCCCTCTTACCGAGAACTCCGTCGTCGTCGTACTTGAAGCTTCCGAGACCTCCGGGTATGGTGGCATCCTGGACTATATTCATGTGGGGAGAGCCGTATCTGATTCCCAGTTGAGTGGCCCAGCTGGTTCCGGCATATCCGGCCTCGTATCCGAAAACCCTGTCCAGTTCCAGAGGATGCCCGACGCTCTCGTGAATCTGGAGGGCCATCTGCTGCGTCCCTATGATTAAATCGCTCTCTCCCGCCGGAAGTTTTGGAGCGCTCAGGAGTCTGATGGCCTCTTCCGCCACGGGGAGGGCATTCTCCTTCCATTTTGCCCGTGTAATCAACTCGTAGCCCCCTGTCCCGAAATCCCCTCCGTGGGATGCGGGGTAGGAGCGGGTCTGCATATCCGATTCGGAGAAGGCGTACACAGTATATCCGCCCCCGCTCTGATATATGACCTGCCTTATGAGATGCCCCTCCGTGGATGCAAAGACCTTATCTATCCTGCTGAAACTCATGGATGCTGTGAAGATTCTTATGGCATCCAGATTCCTCACCTCGTCGTATATGGAGAAGAGGAAGTTCAACTTCTCTTCCACCGGTACTCCGAAGGGGTCGATTTCCAGTGGTGTGATGTAGTCATCCACGTACACTTCCTCTTCCGAAAGGGTCAGGCCCCTTCCACCTGCGGAATAGGATGCTTTTGCAATTGCGACCGCTTCCTTCACGGTTCTGTAGGCGCTCTCTATGCTCACTTCGTTCGTGGAGGAGAATCCCCAGAATCCCCTGTACATTACCCGTATTCCGATTCCGCTCGAGGTGGTATGACTTATGGATTCCACCCGGTCGTTCTTCACGCTTATGTCCTGATGTTCCTCCTGGATTATCCTGACATCACCGTAATCCACATTATGACTCCTTATCAGGTCTATTATCTCCCGGGCCAGTTCCTTCATCTTCTATCTCCTTCTTTATGGTTTCCTCCACCTCCCTCATGGCGGAGGTGAATTCCCTGTAAACCTTTCCCATGGCTCTGGCGACTTCAGGAATCTTGTCGGGACCGAACAGCACCAGGAAGATTATTATGAGCAGAACGACTTCCTGAAATCCCAGGTTCATGGAGGTTGAAATTTTAAAGGGAATATTGCAAATGATTTGCAGTTGTGTTTCGACTATCTCCAATCCCCGAATTCATGATGAAATCGGTTAAATGGACCATTTCCGATTATTCCCCGATACGGGCTCCGATGCAATTCTCCGGTGCATTCGTTTCCTTTAAAATTGTCCAAAACTTTCAGGGAGGTAAAAGAGGGATGCTGAACGACAAGGAGTTCCTGGAGCTGATAGAAGGAAAGATAAAGGAGAAGGGGCTGAAGGAGGATGAGATCGTAAAGGGCGTTGTGGTGAAGGTGGACGAACGGGAGGTGTTCATAGATGTGGGAGGAAAAGCGGAAGGAATCCTCCCGAAGGATGAGTTCAGGAATCAGGAGGTGAAGCCCGGCGACGAGGTGTACGTGTACATCGAGGCCGTGGACAGCAAGGAAGGGCTGAAGATATCCAAGAAGAAGGCCGACTTCGAGCTGAACTGGGAGAAGATAAGGGACGCGTACGAGAACAATACCACGGTGGAGGCCAAGGTAATAGGGCAGGTGAAGGGGGGTCTCATAGTGGATGTCTTCGGAGTGGAGGCCTTCCTGCCGGGCAGTCAGGTGGACCGCAAGAGGATAAGGAACTTCCAGCAATTCATAGGAAAGACCATTCCGGTTAAAATCATAAAGGTCAACAAGCAGAGGAAGAACGTCATAGTCTCCAGGCTGGAAGTCCTGGAGGAGCAGGAGGAACTCTCCCGTCAGAGGCTCAAGGAGCTCAAGGTGGGGGATGTCATCGAGGGGACGGTCAAGAACGTGGTGGAATTCGGTATATTCGTGGACCTGGGCAACGGACTGGAGGGGCTGGTGCATATATCCGAGGTGTCGTGGACCAAGGTGGACAACCTGCATGAACTCTACAAGCCCGGCGATAAGGTGAAGGTCCAGGTCCTGGAGATAGATCCCGATAAGAAGAAGGTTTCCCTTTCCATTAAGAGGCTCCAGCCCCATCCCTGGGAGGAGGTGGCCAAGAAGTACCCCATCGGATCCAGGGTTAAGGGGAAGGTCAAGAAAATCGTGGACTATGGATTCTTCGTGGAACTGGAGCCCGGTGTCGAGGGTCTGGTGCACATATCTGAGATGAAGTGGGGCAGGCCCCCTGCCCATCCCTCCGAGATGGTCAAGGAGGGGGACGAGGTGGAACTGGTGGTGCTCAACGTGGATGTGGAGCGCCAGAGGATATCCCTCGGAATGAAGCAGACCCAGCCCGACCCCTGGGCCATCATCGAGGAGAAGTATCCCGTTGGCTCTGTCGTCAGAGGCAGGGTGGTGGACTTCGACAACTTCGGTGCATTCTTGGAAATCGAGCCCGACATCCTGGGATACATACACATATCCAATATGTCCTGGACCAAGCGAATTAACAGCCCTCAGGAGATACTTAAGAAGGGACAGAAGGTGAAGGCCCTGGTCAAGGAGATAGACAAGAAGCAGAGAATACTGGAACTCAGTTTGAAGGACCTGACCCCCAATCCGTGGGAGCAGATAGAGAAGCAGCTCAAACCCGGTACAGAGATCAGGGCACGGATTCTCAGGGTTCTGGACAAGGGCGTTATAGTGGACGTTTACGATGGGATAGAGGGCTTCGTCCCGGTGAATCAATTGCAGAAGAAGGGCTCTCCCAGGGAGAATTATCAGGAGGGCGAGGACCTCAACCTGGTGGTCCAGAAGGTGGAGCCCAGGCGCAAGAGGATTCTCCTCTCCGAAAGGGAGTACTACAGGCGTCAGGCGAAGAAGGAAGAGGAGAAGCGGAGAGCGAAGGCCGTTCAGGAGCCTTCCAGGGTCAATCTGGGCGAAATCCTCAGCAAGGAACTTCAGAAGCTCCAGGAACTCATCGGAGGAGAGGAGTCGGAAGGTTAATCTCCCTGCCCCGCCATCCGGCGGGGTTTTTTCCATAAGTATTATAATTTTCGCTCCCCATGAAGAAGGTCCACGTAATAACCCTCGGCTGCAGGACCAACCTGTTCGATTCGGAATTCATCAAGTCCAATTTGAAGTTGAAGGGCATAGAGGAGACGGATAATCTGAGGGAGGCCGACTACATCATCATCAATTCCTGCGCCGTGACGAAGAAGGCGGAAAGGGATTCCAGGAAAGCCCTGAACAGGGCCCTCCGGGAGAGGAAGGAGGGGGCACAGGTCATATTCACCGGATGCGTGGCCAGCATAAAGAGAATCGGGAAGGCGGACTTCGAGGGGACCCACCGGGATGTCCTGAAACTCTTCGACATACCTCCGGAGGAGGCCATACTCAGGGATTACACATCCAGAACGAGGGCCACGCTGAAGGTGCAGGAGGGGTGCAACTTCCAGTGCTCTTACTGCATCATACGCAGGGCAAGGGGACCCAGCAGGAGCAGACCCCTCCACGTCCTGCTGAAGGAACTGGAGATACTGAGGAGCAGGGGTTTCAGGGAGGTAATGATAACGGGGATTCAGGTGGGGGACTGGGGCAGGGAGTGGGGGCTGGACCTTCCGTATCTTCTCCAGGAGATGGTGAAGCGATATCCGGATATGATGTTCCGCCTCTCCTCCATACTTCCGGCCCACGTGACGGACAGGCTCGTGAACCTTTACGAGAAATATCCCCGGAACCTCCTTCCCCACATGCACATCTCCCTCCAGTCGGCATCCAACAGGGTCCTGAGGGACATGAGGCGTCCCTATACCATCGAATTCTACGAGAGAACGGTGATGAAACTCCTGGAGAGGGTGGAGGATATGTCGGTGGGGACGGACATCATCGTGGGATTTCCCACGGAGACGGATGAGGATTTCATTGAGACCTACAGATTCGTGGAGCGCTTCCCCTTCTCCTACGTTCACGTGTTCGAATACTCTCCCCGCGAGGGCACCCCTGCCGCCGAAATGAAGCCCGCATTCCCGGATAGGGTGAAGAAAGAGAGGGTCAGGAGTCTGGTGGAGCTGGCCCGCTCCAGGACGCGGGCATTTTACGGGAGGTACGTCGGAAAGGAGATTCCCGTTCTGGTGGAGCAGAGGAAGGGGGATTACTGGCATGGGACTTCCCACAACTACATAAAGGTAAGGTTCCGCTCCGGAGAGGACCTCAGGGGGAAACTGGTTCGATTCAGGGGGGTTCGGGTTGGAGGGGACAGCAGGAGTCCCGTTCTGGAGGGAGATGTGGTTGGGGTGGATTCCTGAAGCTCACCGGGAATCCGGTACCGGGAGGACTATTCCACAGTTCCAGGACCCCTGCATGGGTCTTCTCTTCGCTCCTCCTTTTTCTCCCGGGAGATGCTCCTGTGGGGTATCCTCCAACTTTAACCTTTATGCATGAAAGAGGTTCAACTGGCGATAATCGGTTCCGGTCCGGGTGGATACGTGGCCGGTATAAGGGCGGGTCAGCTGGGATTAAAGGCGGTCGTAATTGAGAAGGAGGTTCTGGGGGGTGTGTGTCTCAACGTGGGGTGCATTCCCACCAAAGCCCTCCTCCACGCCTCCCACGTTTACAGCGCTCCGGATGAGGCCAAGAGGATGGGCATCAGGTTCGCGGGCGTGGAGGTGGACCTGAAGAAACTCAATGCATGGAAGAAGGGCGTGGTGAAGCGCCTGGTGTCCGGTGTGGATTTCCTCCTGAAGAACAATGGGACGGAGGTCATATACGGAGAAGCCCGTCTTCTGGGTAAGAATGAGATTCTGGTGAAGGGGAAAGATGGAGAGGAGATTCGTATAAGGGCGGAGAATATAATACTGGCAACGGGCTCCAGACCCTCGTTCATTCCCGGATTCGAGCCCGACCACGAGAGGATATGGGATTCCACCGATGCCCTCGAGATGAAGTTCATTCCCGACAGATTCCTGGTCATAGGGGCGGGGGCCGTGGGACTGGAATTCGCTTCCATCTACTCCAGATTTGGAAGCAGGGTCACCGTGGTGGAGATAATGGACCAGATCGTGCCGGGCTCGGATACGGAATCAGCCCGCATGCTGGAGAGGGCCCTCAAGAAGCAGGGAATTGAGATACTGACTTCCTCCAGAGTGCTCTCCCGGGAGGGGGATGGCCCCTTCAGGGTCACGATAGAGTCCGGCGGGAAACAGGAGGTCAGGGAATTCGATGCCATCCTGGTGGCCACGGGCAGAAAGCCCAACACTCAGGGAATAGGTCTGGAGGAGGTGGGGGTGGAGCTGGATGAGAGGGGTTTCGTCCGGGTGAATGAGAAACTCCAGACCAGCGTGGAGAATATATACGCCATAGGGGACATCACCGGACCTCCTCTCCTGGCCCACAAGGCATCCCATCAGGGTATCGTGGCTGTCGAAATCATAGCAGGGCAGGAGAGTGCATACGATGTGAGGGCCATCCCGGCAGTGGTCTATACCTATCCCGAATTCGCCATGGTGGGAATTACAGAGGAGGAGGCCAAGGAGAGGGGGCTGAATATAAGGGTGGGCAGGTTCCCCCTCACGGCCAACGGAAGGGCAATCGGGATGAATATGACGGATGGCTTTGCCAAGATAATCGCCGATGCGGAGACGGACGAAATCCTGGGAGTTCACATCGTGGCACCGGAAGCCAGCAGCATGATTGCGGAGGGGACACTGGCCATAGAGATGATGGCCACGGCGGAGGATGTGGGACTGACCGTTCACCCCCATCCCACCCTCAGCGAGATACTGATGGAGGCTGCTGAGAATGTCCATCGCAGAGCAATCCACATTCTGAATAAGTAAATTCGGGGGCTCTCCCCCGACTCCTCCCCTCCGGGCGTGTAAAATTATTGCGTGCGAACGCTGGTGGTCATCCCCACTTACAACGAGAGGGATAACATAGAGAAATTGATTCAGGAAATTCACGAGCACGTGCCGGATGCCGATATACTGGTGGTGGATGACAATTCCCCCGATGGGACCTGGAAACTGGTGGAGGAGATATCCCGCAGGGATCCGAGGGTCCACCTCATCAGGAGACCCGGCAAGATGGGGCTGGGAACCGCCTACGTGGAGGGGTTCAAATGGGCCCTCGAGAGGGGTTACGACATCATCGTTCAGATGGATGCCGATTTCTCCCACAGTCCGGAGGACATACCCCGTCTCATAAAGGAAATCGAGAAGGGGGCCGATTTCGTCGTGGGCTCCAGATACAGGAATGGGGTCAACGTGGTCAACTGGCCCCTGAAACGTCTCATGATTTCCTATTTTGCCAACGTGTATGCCAGATTCATGACCGGCGTTCCCATCAGGGACCTCACCGGTGGATTCAAGGCCTGGAGGCGGGAGGTTCTGGAGAGCATAGACCTGGACAACATTCGCTCCAATGGATACTCCTTCCAGATAGAGATGAATTTCAAGGCCTACAGGAAGGGCTTCAAACCCTCAGAAATCCCCATAATCTTCTACGAGAGGCGCTCTGGAAAATCCAAATTCAGCAGGGGCATCATACTGGAGGCGGCAATAATGGTTCTGCGCCTGGCGCTCAGGAGATTGATACCGCAGGGGAAAGGGAAATGAATCTGGAACTGGAAGAGGACTTCGTCAACGCACTCATATCTGAGATGATTATGCCCCGATTGAGGGAAAAGGGTTTCCGCAGTCTTCGGCTCGCCTTCGAATCGGGAAGGATAATCGTCAGGGGGGTATGGTTCCTCGTGCCCTTCTCCATACCCTTCAGACTGGTGAGTTTCTCCGGCCGGAATGTCCACTTCTCCGTGGATGGTCCCCTGGGTATCGTGTCGGCCCTCATAAGCGTGCGGGAGTCCCTCTTCACCATGAAGGGGGGAGTGATTTCCATAGATTTGTCCGGCATGGATATTCCCGGAAGGATAAGGAATATACGCATCGGAGGGGGTCGTCTCCGAATCCTCATCAGGTGATAAATTCCACACGCACTTTATCTTAAAATTCACTTCCTGCGCCGATTATAGGGTCCTGGAATAAAATTATAACATGCCTGTAAAAACGATACAGGTGCCTGTCAGGGGCATGACCTGTGTGAACTGCGCCAGAACGGTGAAATCAACCTTCGAATCCTTTGGAGCCCGGGAAGTTGAGGTTAATCTGTCGTCGGATATCGTGGAGGTTAAGGCGGATTCCCTGGACTGGAAGGGCCTGATGAAGGAATTGAGGGAATACGGATACGAGCCGGCACTGGAGGAAGCGAGGCTTCTCATAACCGATGTGGAGGGTCCGGATGATGCTTCCCGCGCTATGTATCTCCTTCGCTCCCTCGATGGGGTGGTTCTCGCGGAGGAGGGAACCGATGGGGTTCTGAGGGTGGTTTTCTCCCCGCTCCAGCTGGAGAGGGGCGATATTGTGAGGGCGGTGCGCAGAGCCGGCTTCCGATGCAGGTTGCTTTCACGGGATGAGGATGCCCTTTCTGCCAGGGAGGACGAGGAGAGGAGGCACCTCAGACAGATGAAGAAGCGCATGGTGTCCTCCATAATCCTTTCCATACCCCTGCTCATCGCCCACCTGGGTTTCCATATAAGTCCCCTGATTCAATTGATGCTGGCTGCTCCGATACAATTCGGCCCCGGATGGTACTTCATCGTCAATGGATGGAGGGCTCTCAGGAAGGGAAATCCGGATATGAATGTCCTCATAGCGACCGGAACCCTGTCCGGTTTCTTCGGCTCCCTCCTCCATTTCGTCAATCCGTCGATATTCCAGCACGTCTATTTCGAAACCTCCGCCCTGATTATCACTATAGTTCTGATTGGCAAGTATCTGGAGGCGAGGGCAAAGCACATGACCACCTCCGCCCTCAGGCGCCTCATGTCCCTGAGACCCCCTGTTGCCATCGTGGAGAGGGGAGGGAGTCTGGAGGAGGTACCCGTGGAGGAACTGGCAGAGGGGGATGTATTCGTGCTGAAGGCCGGTATGAGGGTTCCGTCCGATGGGCGAATCGTGGAGGGGGAAGGATATTTCGATGAGTCATCCATCCGGGGAGAGCCCATCCCCGTCCGGAAGGGAGTCGGGGATGAGATAATCGGCGGGAGCATAATGGTCAGGGGATACGCGAAGGCCGTGGCGGAGAGGGTGGGCTCCGAAACCCTCGTAAGCCAGATAGTGAAACTGGTCAGGGAGGGGCAGTTCAAAAAGGCCCGATTCCAGTCCATCGCCGACAGGATATCCGGTGTGTTCGTGCAGGTGGTGGTGGGAATCGCCATCGCCGTTTTCTTCCTCTGGCTTGCCCTGGGGCCCTCCCCCCGGCTCGAATATGCCCTCCTGGCGGCGGTCTCTGTTCTCGTGGTTGCATGCCCCTGCGCCATAGGGATAGCCATTCCATCCGTGGTTGCCGTCGCTATGGGAAGGGGAGCATCCCTGGGCATGGTGATACGCAATTCCTCTGCCCTGGAAAAGGGAGGAGAAGTGGATACGGTGGTCTTCGATAAGACGGGGACCCTCACGGAGGGTAAACCGGTGCTGGTTTCCCGGATTCCCCGGGAGCACCTGAAGTATCTGGCATCCATAGAGAGCACATCCGACCACCCCGTTGCCCGTGCCATAGTGGAAGCGTACGACGGTCCCCTGCTCCCCGTGGAGGAAGTGAAGGTGCACGAGGGGATGGGAATCGAGGGGGTGGTGGGCGGAAGGAGGGTGTTGATAGGGAATCCCGCCCTCTTCAGGTTCCTTTCTGTGGATGTTCCCGTTTCCGATGGCCTGCTCTACTTCGTGGAGGGAGTGGGGAGTGGCAGCCTGAAGGTTAGGGACAGGATAAGGGAGGAGGCTCCCGATGTCGTGAGGATGCTTAAGTCCATGGGGCTCGGGGTCTATATCCTGAGCGGGGATTCGGAGGAGAATGTCAGGGAAGTGGCCGGGGCCCTGGATGTGGATGGATACTTTCACTCTGCTCTGCCTCAGGATAAGGTGGCCATACTGGAGGAGATGAAGGCCAGGGGGCTGAAGGTGGCCTTCGTGGGGGATGGGATAAACGATGCGGCAGTCCTTTCCCATGCGGACCTGGGCATTGCGGCTGGAGGGGCAAGCGATATAGCGCGGGAGTCGGGGGATGTGATTCTATTGAGGGACGATTTGAGGGGGGTTGTGGATGCCATAAGGCTTTGCAGGGCATCTCTCAGGAGAATCAGGTGGAATCTCTTCTGGACCTTCGCATACAATGTCCTGCTGATTCCCATGGCCGGGGGAGTCTTCTACCTTCTGACGGGCAGGATGTTCGACCCCGTGTGGTCTGCGGTGGCGATGGGCCTCTCCGATGTATCCGTTATCGGCAATGCCCTCCTCCTGTACAGGTTCCGGTAATGCTGTAAAATTCGGGGGATGAACAGGGAGTTGCTCCTGAAAGTGGAGGAGTGGTTCCGAAAGAATGTGGGCAAATTCGGCATCGACGACCTGGACCATATTCTGGATAAATCGGCCCGCATCCTGGAAAAGGTCCTTTCGAACGAAACCTTCTCCCGGGAAATCCACAGGGTCAGGATTCTCGTTCGCATGCTGGACGATTACAGGAGCGGACACTACGGGGAGGTTCCATGGAACACCGTGGCGGCCATAGGGGTTGCCCTTCTGTACATCCTGATTCCCATCGATATAATCCCCGATATAATACCGGTCATTGGATTTACCGATGACCTGGCCATGCTCCTGTTCGTCTGGAAGATGGTCATGAGGGACGTGAGGGAATACGTCCGCTGGAAGTGTTCTCAGGATATGGTGGACAGCGCCTTCAGGGAACTGGCCATGAGGGTATTCGATGAGGACCTTTGCTGATTTCCATTTTACTTTTCAGTGAACGGATTTAACCTGCGGCTTCTGTGAAAACTGCCCTCATATTCTGCCTTTTTCACAGCCCTTCCCCTTTAAAATTTGATGGTCATGAAGCAGAAGGTTCTTGCCATTGCTCATCCTCAGTTTAAGGCGGGTTTTCTTCTTGCTGGAGTGGATTTCTGGGAGGTGGACGACCCGGAGAAGGTCAGGAAGATGGTGAGGAAGGCTCTGGAGAGCGGGGAGTATGGGGTAATTCTCGTGGAGGATGATTTCGAGCCCTATCTGGACTACAGGACCAAGAATCTCATATATCAGAGCGTAAATCCCATATTTTTCTTCGTGAATTTGAATCCGGAGCACAAGGTTTCCGTGGAGGAGCAGATAAGGGAAATCGTGAGAAGGGCCATTGGTTTCGAATTGAATGTGAAAACATGAGATTCGTCGATATTATAAGGAGAAAGCGCGACGGAGAGAGGCTTTCCAAGAGGGAAATAGAGTTTCTGGTGAAGGGGGCCGTGGAGGGGGAGATTCCCGATTATCAACTATCGGCTTTCTTCATGGCCGTTTACTTCCGCGGAATGACCTTCGCGGAGACCAGTTATCTTACCGAATACATGATGCACAGCGGGGAGGTTCTGGACTGGTCTTTCCTCGGTAAACCTGCTGTGGACAAGCATTCCACCGGAGGTGTGGGCGATAAGATTTCCCTTCCCCTGGCGCCCCTGGTGGCATCCACGGGCCTCGTGGCTGTTCCCATGATTTCCGGCAGGGCTCTGGGACATACGGGTGGCACCCTGGACAAGCTGGAGTCCATAAGGGGATACCGGACCGACCTCTCCGTTGAGGAATTCAGGGAGGTGGTGAAGAGGGTGGGTTGCTCCATAATAGGGCAGACTGCCAATCTGGTTCCCGCCGATAAGAAGTTCTACGCCCTGAGGGATGCAACCGCCACGGTGGAGAGCATTCCCCTGATAGCATCCTCCATAATGAGCAAGAAACTGGCCGAAGGGGTGGATGCTGTGGTTCTGGACGTGAAGACGGGCTCGGGGGCCTTCATGCAGAAGTACAGGGATGCGAAGGAGCTGGCCATGACGATGGTGGAGATTGGCAAGCACATGAAGAAGAAGGTTGTGGCCCTCATCACCAATATGGACCAGCCCCTGGGGAGGTACATCGGGAATGCCCTGGAAATCGTGGAGACTCTGGATATCCTGAAGGGAAGGGGTCCCGAAGACACAACGGAACTAACCCTCAGGCTCGGTGCATATATGCTCAGGTCCGTGAATGCAGTGAAGGACCTGGAGGAGGGGTACGAGCTCCTCAAGAAGAAACTGTACAGCGGGGAAGGCCTCAGGAAGTTCAGGCAGATGGTGGAGGCCCATGGTGGTGACTGGGACTACATAAATTCCCCCGAATTCACCCGAACCAGATACGTTTCCTACATCAGAGCCCAGTCGGCGGGGTACCTGTCTTCCTACGATACTCTTACCATAGGGCTGGCCGCCACCATACTGGGGGCAGGACGCTCCAGGATGGACGACGAGATAGACCACAGGGTGGGCATCATCGTCCACAAGAAGGTGGGAGACAGGGTGGAGAAGGGGGACCTCATATTCGAGGTCAGGGCCAACGATGAGGAAAAGCTCCATCATGCCATGGAGATGCTGGAGAGGTCCTATAAAATCATACGCAGGAGGGTTCAGCCCCTTCAACTTATCTTCGAGGTTATAGAGTAGGTCCGGGTGGCCGGGCCCTTATACTTTTCTCATGGAAATCAGGAAAGTCGGTGTCGTGGGTGCAGGGACGATGGGCAACGGCATAGCCCACGTCTTCGCCCAGTTCGGATACGAAGTGATTCTCGTTGATGTTCTGGAGGATGCCCTCAGTAGGGCTCTGGAGACCATATCCCGCAATCTGGACAGGCAGATCAAGAAGGGCGTGGTCAGGGCGGAGGATAAGGAAGCCATTCTGTCTCGCATAAGGACCACCGTCCGCATGGAGGAACTGGCGGATGTGGATTTCGTCGTGGAGGCGGTGGTGGAGAATGAGGAGATAAAGAAGGACGTGTTTGCAAAACTGGATGAGATAACCCGTCCCGAAGTGATACTCTCCAGTAATACCTCCTCCATATCCATCACCAAACTCAGCAGAATGACCGAGAGGCCGGAGAGGGTAATCGGGATGCACTTCATGAATCCCGTTCCCGTAATGAAACTGGTGGAAGTGGTGAAGGGCTTCCTGACTTCGGATGAGACCGTGAGCGTGGTGATGAATCTGGCTGAAAAACTGGACAAGGTCCCCGTTCTGGTCAACGATTATCCGGGATTCGTTTCCAACAGGGTCCTCATGCCCATGATAAACGAGGCCATATTCGCCCTTCAGGAGGGGGTTGCGGATAAGGAAGCCATAGATACGGTCATGAAACTGGGCATGAATCACCCCATGGGTCCGCTGGCGCTGGCGGATTTGATAGGGCTGGATGTGGTCCTGTACATACTGAACGTCCTGTACAGCGAATTCAAGGACCCCAAGTACAGACCCGCTCCCCTTCTGGTGAAGATGGTGGAGGCGGGGAAACTGGGCAGGAAGACCGGAGAGGGCTTCTACAGATACGAGTAGTTCTGACCCCCTTTCGGGGGTCTCATCTCGGGGATATTTCGATAGAGGAGGCCTCCCGCCGGAGCGGGAGGAGGGCCGACATGCTCCCAGGGGGACTCGAACCCCCACCGCCACCTTGAAAGAGTGGTGTCCTAGCCGCTTAGACGATGGGAGCTTCCGTCGGCCTGAAAATTATAAAGGATTTTGCAGCCTCTCAAGGGGAATGTTGTGGGCCCCCTCCACGGGGTGGAGGCTGGCGATGATTACCTGTCCCCTGAGGGACTCGATGAATCTCCTGAAGGTCCTCTCGTCCAGAACGTTGCCCGGCTCGTCCAGAACGACCACCGGCTCCCTCCCGGTTCTTTCTGCTATGATTTCCCTGAAGGCCACTATGAGTTGAAGGTAGAAGATTCTCCTCTCCCCTTCCGATGCATAGTACTTCATGGGGCGACCGTCTATCAGGAAGATGAAATCGTCCCTGTGGGGACCGGCGATGGTGAATCCCCTTTCCCTTTCCTCCTCCAGAAGTTCCCCGTAGCTCCTCCCCTTCAGGGTGTCCATGTACTCGATGCGAAATCTGGAATCCATCCTCCGACTCAGAAGTTCCACCACCTCCCTGCGCACGGATACTATATACCGGGCCAGTTCCTCCAGCTGTCTGTTCCAGATTCCCACGGGGAGATTCCTCTTGAGGGCTGTATTCTTCTGCTTCAGGACCCTCCTGTAGCGTATGAGGTACACGAAGTACTTCTGGTCCATCAGGGAAATCATCCTGTCGAAGAGCCTGCGCCTGTCCTCTGGAGATGCATCTATTATCGCGTAATCCCGTGTGCTGAAGGCCATGCACGTGAATGTCTCCATGAGATGGGAGTACTTTCTGATTCTCTTTCCATCCACGGTGATGTGCTTGGAGGAGGGGAGGCGGAAGGTGATGGAGATGTCGTGGAAGGTGGTGTCCATAACCCGTCCCCGTATGGTGAAGAAGTCGCTTCCCCATCTGACCAGGTACCTGTCGGGAGAGCCCCTGAAGGACCTGGGAATGGACAGGTAGGCTATGGCCTCCAGGATGGAGCTCTTTCCGGTTCCATTTCCGCCGAATATGTTGTTGAGTCCATCCTCGAAGTTCAGATGCAGTTTATCGAATCGCCTGAAGTTTATGAGTTTAATGTCTTCCAATCTCAATTTACTTCACCACTTCGATTCTGACCTTCACCACGCCCCTGCGAATCATATCTATCTTTCTGGCAGCAGCATAGGAGAGGTCTATGATTCTTCCCTTCACGAATGGACCCCTGTCGTTTATGCGAACCACCACGCTCTTTCCATTCTCCAGATTGGTTACCTTCACCATGGTCCCGCACGGGAGGCTCCTGTGGGCGGCGGTGTACATGTTCCTGTCGTATATCTCTCCGCATGCAGTCCTGCGTCCGTGGAACTTATCGGCATAGTAGCTGGCGTATCCGGTCTGGGTCCACTTCCTCCCGGTGGAGGTGCAGGACGGGAGGAGCAGTCCTCCCATGAGGATAAGGGTCAGAATCCTCTTCATTTCGAGTTTTCGCTGGTGAGTATCTTCCAGTAGGTCCATATCAGGAGCCCGGTCACGATGCTCCACACGGAGAGCATGAAGATCCATCCTGCCAGCGTCATTTCTTCCTGCTCCTGCTTATGGCATATAGGACCGCAAGCACGGCGAATACGGTTATCATGAGGAGCCTGGCTGCCAGTTCTCCGGGGTTATCGAAGGTTATGGCCTTGAGGAAGAGGTCCTTTGCGAAGGAAACCATTATGACGATGATGAAGAGGGGGGTTATGTACGCCATTATGTACTTGTAGATGACGGGAATCTTTATCTGGGCGGAGCGGTTGATTTCCTTCCATGCGTTGTCCACACCGAACATCCAGACGAATACGAACAGCTCCAGGAATGCCAGTGCCACCAGCCCCACGGTGCCGGCCCAGTAGTCCATCTCATCCAGAGCACCATTCATGAGCACGGGGATGTGCATCAGGACGAACATTATGGCGGCCACCAGAATCACCGCCTTCTGCCTCCTGAGGCCGTATTCGTCCTCCAGGAATGCCACCATGGGCTGTATGAGGGCGACGGATGAGGTGATGCCTGCCAGGAAGAGGAGGAAGAACCACATGAATCCGAAGAGATTGCCCAGAGGTATGTAGGAGAAGATGGCGGGCATGGTGATGAAGCCCAGGGAGAATGAGCCCTCCTTCGCTATCTGCACGGTGTTTTCCACGCCGAAGAAGACCACGGCTGCCGGAATGGCTATGGATGCTCCCAGTACCACCTCCACGAATTCGTTGGTTGTCGCTGCAGAAAGTCCTCCCAGTGCAATGTCATCCTTCTCCGAGAGATAACTGGCATAGGTTATGAGGGTGCCGAACCCGATGGACAGGGTGAAGAATATCTGCCCCGCTGCCGCCAGCCAGGTCTGGGCATCCAGTACTTTGGAGAAGTCCGGGTTCCAGAGGAATCCGAATCCATCCAGGGGGGAATGGCCCGAAATGGGCTCCAGGGTTGCCACCCTGACAGCCAGAACCACCGCCAGAGCCAGCAGTATGGGCATGGCCACCTTCGCCAGTATCTCTATGCCCTTCGCTATACCCCTGTAAACGAAGAAGACGTTTATGAAGAAGGTGAGCAGGAAGAAGAGGTAGGCCATGGTGCTGGGTTTTATGAAGGCCCCATCGGTTCCCATACCGGTGTAATTCACGAAGAACTGCTTGAAGGGCTCCAGGACGGATGTGCTGGCGAGGGCTTCCCTGACGTTGGGGAACATGCCCAGAAGGGCGCTTATGCTGTACCCCAGGGTCCAGCTCTCGATGTAGGTGTAGTATATGGCAACCATGAAGGGCATGGTGACGCCCAGTACCCCCAGTATGCCGAAGAATCGCTTTTTGGTTATGTATTCGAATATGGCGGGAGTGGTTCCATGCCCCCTCACCCCTCCGTACCTTCCCAGCGCCCACTCTATCCACATGAGGGGAATACCCATCAGGAGGAAGGATATGAGGTATGGAATCATGAAGGCTCCACCGCCGTTCTCCGCTGCCTGAACGGGGAACCTCAGGAAGTTACCAAGACCAACTGCATTCCCCGCCATTGCCAGTACGAGGCCGATGCGGGTGGCCCACCTCTCTCTATTCTGCATCTATCATCCTCCTTATGATGCTCAGAAACTCTTCTTCCCTGCTTATTTCCACCTCGACATCGAGGTAGTAAAAGTTGTTTAATTTTAAACCAGTGGACCGGAGTTTCACGAAGTCCTTCAGGGTTGTGATAACGGGCAATCCTCTATCGAGGAGGGGTTTCAGCTCTTCCGCCCTGTAGGGATGGTGGTCAGGGAAAGGATGGAACTCCACCACCTGGATACCCATTTCCCTCAGGGTCTCTATGAAATCCTGGTTCCTTGCGATTCCCGAAAAGGCCACCACCTTCTCCGGTTTCTTCACCTTCCTTCCCCGGTGGTCGAATATGCCCGAGGGGATGTATCTCATGGAGAAGGCAGGCCTGCCCATGAACTCCCCGTGCCCGTACCTGCCCTTCACCACCACCATATCCACCCGCCTGACCTCTTCTATGGGCTCCCGGTATAGGCCGAAGGGGAAAACCCTCCATCCATCCAGCTCTTCTTCCCTCAGGAGGGCTATTCTGACGTGGGCGTCTATCCTCCAGTACTGGAGGGCGTCGTCCAGAATCACCACTCCCGGCTCCAGAAGATGCTTTGCGATTCTGTACGTGAGGAGTCTGTCCCTGTGGACGAAGACCGGCACGCCCGTTTTCCAGTGGATGAGAAGGGGCTCATCGCCCACCAGATGATAGTCCATATCCCTCCTCCGGACCATCTGCACCTTCCTGTCCTTCCTCCCGTGTCCCCGGCTCAGGACAACCGGATTCAAATCCTTCAGTTTATGCGTGAGGAAGATGGTCAGGGGCGTCTTGCCCGTTCCCCCCATGGAGAAGTTGCCCACGGCGATGGATGGTATGTCCGTGCGGATGGATTTCACCATTCTCCTGTGGATGAGGCTCATCCAGTAATAGAGCATGAGGGGAAATTATATGCCCGGGAAGATTTTTCCTAAATAATCCCTTCCCCGGAGAGAAATCCGGGCCGTTTCCCGTCCGGACCGTAATACACGCAATTTTGGTAAGTAGTTTAATCACTTTCGCCATTTAAAATTGGGGTGAGATGAGAAAACTGGTGATTTTGACAGGAGTGGCCCTTCTATTCGGGGCCTGTTCGAAGACGACGGAGCCCGCAGCACAGGATTACGGTATCGTTTCGTGTGGTGCCGATAACGGTGGAAGCATCACCCTGACCTTCACCGCCCCCAATGGCGCCACTCCGGTGGCAGGGGCTGATGTCAGCATTGCGGGCTGTACGGGAAAGACCGATGGAAGCGGGTCCATAAGGATGATGGACGTGCCTCCGGGAAGTTACACTCTCACGGTTAAGAAAGGGATATTCGAGGTGGCCAGGGATGTTTCCGTGGAATCCGGTCAGGAGGTGAGCCTGGGCACGGTGTCCATTCCCTCCGATGCGAAGAGGATACTCGTAATTCCCGGGACTTTCGACAGAATCCAGGATATACTCTCTCGACTCGGATTCGTGTACGATTCGGTGTCCTGCTACGAATTCTCCAGCTGGAGCCAGGACTCCATCAATTTCTACGACTACATCTTCTTCAACTGCGGCTCCGGATGCGATGGTTTCTCCCTCGCGGATGCCCTGAGGAACTTCCTGAATCAGGGGGATAAGAGGATTTACGCCTCCGACTGGGCATATACCGTGGCGGAAGGAATAGACACCTCCGCCATAGACTTCTACGGGGACGATACCCAGTACGGTTCGCCCCAGGTGGGGGTTGCCGATACGGTTACGGCTCAGGTGGTGGACCCCGACCTCTCCGAGGCTCTGGGCAGGAATTCCATGCTCATCAACTTCGACCTGGATTCGTGGGTGGTGATGGTGGATGTGGGCTCCCAGACGGAGGTCCTCATCAGGGGCGATGCGGGGACTCCCGATGGCACCGTAAGGGATGCCCCATTTGCCGTCATGTACCCCTATGGACAGGGGAAGGTCCTCTACACATCCTTCCACAACGAAGCCCAGAATACCGGGGATATGGATATCATCCTGGAGCAGATGATTCTCAAGTGATTGATGGGGGCAGATGCCCCCTTACATTCTGTCGGGAGCCTTTACACCAATCAGGTTGAGCCCGGTGCCGATGACCTTTCTCAGAACTTCCAGCAGGGCGATTCGGGCTGCTGTCCTCCCGGGCTCCTGCGGGTCCACCACGCGGATGTTCTGATAGAAACTGTGGAAGGTATCCGCCAGCTCCATGAGGTAGAAGACGAGATGATGGGGCTCGAACTTCTCGTAAGCCTTGTTCAGATACATCTCCAGATAGAGGAGTTTTCTCACCATCTCCCTCTCGTAATCCGTATCCGTCATATCCAGATTCAGGTCCTCGATGCTCCAGCTGATTCCCTGGCCTGCGGCGTGCTCCTTTATGCTCTGCACTCTGGCGTGGACGTACTGGACGTAATAGACGGGATTCTCCTTCCCTATCCTGCTCGCAAGAGTCATGTCGAAGTCCAGATGGGCCGAAGGGGAGCGCATCAGGAAGAAGAACCTGGCCGCATCCACCCCCACCTCGTCCAGCAATTCATCCATGGTGTACAGTTGCCCCTTCCTCTTGCTCATGCGGACCCTCTTCCCTTCCCTCAGGAGATTGGTCTGCTGGACTATCTCCATGTGGAAGTGGCTCACATCGAATCCCAGGGCGCTGAGGGCTGCCCTGAGGCGTCCTATATAACCGTGGTGGTCCGGACCCAGGAAATCCACTATGTAGTCGTAACCCCTTTCCACCTTGTAGAAGTGGTAGGCGATGTCCCAGAAGAAGTAGGTGGGCAGTCCGTTGGAGCGGATTATGACCCTGTCCTTATCGTCACCGAATCTGGTGGTTTCCAGATACAGGGCGAAACCTTCGAAGTGTTTCAGATAGAAGTCCCTGTCCAGCAGTTTCTTCAGGGGCTCTCCGAGTCCGGTGAATTCATCGAAGGGCTTTCTCTTCCCATCCTTCGATTCGAAGTAAAGGAGACCTTTATCCGAAAGGTTCTTCAGGGCTTCCTCCGGGTACTTCGATTCCCTCACGAAACTCTCTCGGGTTATCCGGTCGTACCTGACGCGGAATCTCTTCAGGGTCTCCATCTGGGTCTGCAGGATGTAATCCGACCCCATCTTCCCGATGGTGTATGCTATGGAAGAATCGGGCTTTTCGAACCGCGGAATCCTGTCCCTGATGGCTTCGGCGATGTCCTTTACGTAATCACCCCTGTAGGCATCCTCCGGCAATTCCTCCTCCGGAATGTATCCGAGGCGCCAGAGTATGGCCCATCCGAGCATTTCTATCTGCGTCCCCTCATCGTTCACATAGTATTCAGCATCGGAGCGGTATCCCAGGAATCTGCCTATTCTGACCAGAGAATCCCCTATGGCTGCGGCCCTGGCGTTGACCACATTGAGGGGCCCTGTGGGGTTGGCGGACACGAACTCCAGATTGTGCTTTCCCTCACGATTATCGAAGGCGATGGGGGGTCTTTCTTCCTCCCATCCCGGCTCCGGCAGTTTCCCGTGGAGGGACAGGAGGTATTCTCGCAGGAACTCCTTCTTCAGGAAGATGTTGACGAATCCCCCCGCCACCTGCACCCTCTCCACCCTGCTGTCCTTCTCTATGGCGGATGCGATTTCCGAAGCCAGTTCGGGCGGTTTTCTGCCCAGTTTTCTCGCCAGTTTGAATGCCAGATTGGTGGTCAGGTGTCCGAATTTGAGTCCCTTGGTCTCCTCGGGAACTACAGTTCCATGTGGGGTTTCGAAGCGCAGCATCGGGGAAAAGTTTACAGGTTTGTGAATAGGGCCCGAATTCCATCGGAGTCTAAGTTTTTAAAAGTCAAATTGATGTGCTTTTTATGAACAGACCTTTCGACATGTTCATAACTCATGCAACAATATGAATTCCAATGACTTTATACCCCGAGTGAGAAAATAAACTTATGGGCATGGCAGAGGGAATATGGAGGATAAAGGGGGTATGGGAGGCACTGTCTGTGCAGTACCGGGAGATAGCGGAAGAAGAGGGAATAGT
>WGAQ01000177.1 GCA_015494735.1 Caldifarciminota bacterium
GATTCTGCCAGAGTTTCCGTCAGTATTCGACGGTCTGACGTGCAGATTGGGAGTCTCATAACCGTATTCCCCAATGAGAAACTGGACCTGGACCCCCGGAGGGAATATATGGACTCCGACTCCACGATATACATAAGGATACCCATATACTCCACCCGTGAGGAGACCCTCAGAATCAAAGTGATTCTGGAGCCCTGGAAGGGAAAGAGGCGGACCATGGAATTCACCTACGCCCTTTCGAAGGGGTACAACGAGATACCCCTGGATTACGATATATCGGACCTGGGATTCGACCAGTACGAACTCATAGTGGAATTTTACGATTCCCGCGGGAAGAGGATAGACACAAGGAAGATGAAGTTTGCGAGAACGGGATTTCTGTCTCTGACGGATGTGCAGAGGAAGGACCTCATCTCCGTTCTGGAATTCGTATATCCGGGGGAATTTACCAGATACCTGAAGAAGTACGATGGGGACTTCAGGAAAGCATGGGACAATTTCTGGAAGGACAGGGACCCCACTCCGAACACGCCGGAGAACGAACTGAAACAGCAGTTCCTGGAAAGGTACAGGTATGCCATGTATAATTTCACCCGATACGGGCGCATAAACGATATGGGAAAGATTTACATCAAGTACGGCCCTCCCGATTACATCTACAGGGAGGATTTCTCCCTGGAGGGAAGGGCGTATCAGATATGGTACTATCAGTCCATAAACAGGAAATTTATATTCGTGGACAAATACGGGACGGGAGATTATGAGCTGGTACCACCTGGTTATTACGATTATTACTGAGTTTGCCCTTTCGGGCAGCATAGGGGGATTCGTGGACCCCATTTACTTCAAACTGGGTAAGGGGGTCTATCTGATAAGTTTTCCCTACACTCTCAGCCCTGCGGACCTGGACAGGGATTACGAATTGACCCTGGAGATTTATTCCGGAGGCAAGAGGGTCCTTCTGGAATCCGAGAGGAAGAAGGTTCCCGAAAACGCGGTTTACATAGTGGATGGTCACGAAGTGGTGGCCCGACCCGGTGATTACGAAGTGATATTCAGCATTTCATCCGCCGGTAAGGAGTCCCATGCCCGATTCCCCATAACCATAAAGGAATACGATAGACTCAATCTCTCATCTCTGGTTCTGGTATCCAGGTTTTACGATGAGCCTTCGAGAGCGCCATTCCACAGAGGTGACCTGGGCTTCCTGCCCAATCCATCCGCATCCTTCCAGGACACGATGAAGTATTTCTTCGAAATCTACGATGTGGTGCCGGATTCTTCCAGATTGATGATCAGATGGTACATAGAGAAGGATGGTAAGCTCATTGCCCACGGAAAGCCCAGAGTGATTCCCGTGAATCTATCGAGCATGTACTACAGGGGAAATGTCCCCATATCCAGTCTGGACAATGGAAAGTACAGGATAACCTTCGAGGTGGTGGACATCCCCTACGGTGTCAGGAGGACGGTAAGCAGGGAATTCGTGGTCAACAGGCAGAGCATAGCCCTCGATGACGATATACGGTACTTCATCGACTATATCGCGACCCCGGAGGAACTGGCCGAATTCAAGAAAATAAAGGACCCGGACAGGAAGAAGGAGTGGATAGAGAAGTTCTGGATGAAGAAAGACCCGACAGGAACCTTCTATCCCGTATTCCGCCAGAGGGTTCTGGAAGCAGATGCCAAGTTTTCCACCCCCTTCAAGAAGGGAAGGTACACGGATATGGGAAGGGTTTATATTCTCTTCGGAATGCCGGACGAGATAAAGAGGGAGGAAATAGATGTTATGCAGAAGTCGTATCAAATCTGGATTTACTATTCCAACAATCTGAAGTTCGTTTTCTACGACCAGTTCAACACGGGGGAGTATAAACTGACCGCATCCAATGTTCCGGGATTCGGAAGATACGTTCAGGATATAGACCAGTTCTTCGATTTCAACAGGGGGGAGTGAGGCGACCCGGAATATTCCAGTTGCATTCACCTTTAAAATTTTCCCTATAAAACGGGTCAGAAATGGAGGTGGATTATGGCAATCAGGAGGAAAGCATCTGCATCGTGGAAGGGCGTCCTGAAGGGAGGCTCCGGTAGATTCAACGCCGGTGGTGTTTCCGGTGCATTCGACTTCCATTCCCGATTCGAGGATGGGGAGGGGACGAATCCCGAGGAGCTTCTGGGAGCGGCCCTTGCGTCCTGTTTCAGCATGGCCCTTTCGAGTAATCTGGAGAAGTGGGGTGCTGTACCGGAACTCATCGAAACGGAAGCAGAGGTTATACTGGACAGGTTGCAGAATGGGTGGGTCATATCCAAAATTATCCTCAATACCAGGGTGGTTGCATCCGGCATCGATTACGAGACCCTCAGGAAACTGGCAGAGGAAACGAAGAGGACGTGTCCGATAGGCAAGGCCCTCATGGCTGTTCCTGTCATAGAGTTGAAGGTGACGAAGGCTTAGGGACCGTTACGATACGGTCCCCTCTGTGGAATAATTCCTCAGGAACTCCTCTTTGAACTCCCTGAAGTACCCCCCCTTTATGGCCTCCCTTATGTCCTTCATCAGTTTTATGAAGAAGTAAACGGAGTGATAACTGGCGAGTATCCCCGCGGTTGTTTCGTTCACCGAGAACAGGTGCCTTATGTAAGCCCTGCTGTAATTCCTGCATACCTTGCAGTCGCATCCGGGGTCCAGGGGTGAGAAGTCTTCCCTGAATCGGGCATTCTTTATCCTCATTATACCTCTCCGGGTGAAGACCGCTCCCCTTCTCGCATTGCGCGTTGCGATTACGCAGTCGAACAGGTCCACTCCCTGCTCCACGTAGTGAAGGATTTCTTCCGGTTTTCCGAGTCCCATCACGTATCGGGGTTTATCCCATGGAAGTTTCGGGGTGAATTCCTCCACCACCCAGTCCCTTTCGTGCCTCGGCTCCCCCAGTGCCAGCCCTCCGATTGCGTATCCGGGAAAATCCATCTCGACCAGCTCGCGCAGGGATTTCTCCCTCAGGTCCCTGTAAAATCCTCCCTGGACGATGGCGAACATCACCCCTCCGGGTTTTATCTTTTCGTAATGCTCCATGGAGCGCTCTGCCCACCGGGTGGTCAGTTTCACGGAGAGGAGATTTTCCTCGTATGTGGAGGGGTAGCGGGTGGGGTAGTCCAGAATCATCATGATATCGGAGTTCAGTTTGCTCTGTATCTCTATGACCTTCTCCGGTGAGAGGAATACGGGACTCCCATCGATATGGGAGCGGAATTCGATTCCATCTTCCGTAATCTTCCTCAGTCTGGCGAGAGAAAAGACCTGAAATCCACCGGAATCGGTGAGTATGCTGCCCTTGAAGTTTATGAATCTGTGCAGTCCTCCGGCTTTCTCGACCACATCCTCCCCGGGTCTCAGGTGCAGGTGGTACGTGTTGGCCACTATTATCTGCGCTCCCATCTCGTGCAGGTCCATGGTGGTCAGGGAGCGGGGTGTTCCTGTTGTGCAGACGGGCATGAAGTTGGGCAGTTCAACTGTACCTGACTTGGTCTCCATTATGGAATAGCGGGCTTTTCCATCCGTCTTTACGACCCTGAATCTGAATCTGCCCATAACTTCAAATCACGTATAGGTTTCGAAATTCCTCCGGTGTCACGTCTATCATGACCTTCTTCAGGAATCTCGCGTACCTGTGAAACGTGTAGGACATCACATATCCCCGCATAACGTAGGTGAAGTACTCCCTGAGTCTGCCTCTGGACAGGATGCGCTCCACGGTCCGGATACCCATATCCGGTTTCCCTGCTGTATAGAGGACCTCGGGAGTCAGTTCTCTGAATGCGAATTCCTCGAATGGGGGTATGCGGGAGAGGACGATGGGTCTCTGAAGGGGCAGTACTTTATAGAGGGAGAATATGGTTTCGAATCTCTCCCCGGAATAGGGGAGGAGTATCAGAGATACCTCATTCGGGGAGGGGAGGGGTGAATCGATTTCCATTTCCAGGGTGTCGAACCTCTCCATTGCGACCCTCTTCACCTCTTCATCCGTGGCATCACGGGGAATGAGCACGTATCTGCCGGCCTCTTCCGTGAAACCGGGGTTTTCGGTCGGGAAGGGATAGAAGAGGACCCGCGTGCTGTCGTAAATCTCTCTGGATACGATTTCCTGAAAGAACCTGTGATGGACCACGAATCTGTCCACGGCCTTCTCCTGATACACCAGTTCGAAGAAATCCATGTCCTCGATGGTGTGGAGTATGGCTATGGTACTGGTCCCCATCTCCTTATACCTTTTCACCCTCGTGAGGTCTTCCGGAGATTCCACGTGTACTATGCTTATGAAGTAATCGTCCTCATCCGAATCGGCCAGTTTTACATTAATTCTGGAAAAATGCCTTCCCAGAGAGGCATTGTACTCCCTGAGAAGGGGATTTCTTGCTTCTGCCAGCCTTATCTTATAAATCATGGACAAAGTTTAAACGAAACTGCCCTGTGAATTGGATGGAAAGAACTTATACTGCCGGTATCAGAGATTGAGCAGTCCCATGCCGATTTCCCTTTCTACCGGCCGGAGAAATTCCCCGCCCCGATGCCCGTTATGATGGGTTCGTCCGCGGGAAGAGATGGCCCCTGACTTCCCGGATGCGCCTTTATACTTGTAAGCCTTATGATAATGCAAAAGATGAGAGAATACTCCAAGGTTTTCCTGTGGATTCTCGTCATTGCATTTCTCGGATGGCTGGGACTGGACCTGGGTGCCAACCTTACCGGAAGGAATGTGGCACAGCCATGGGAGAGGGGCGTTATAGCGAAGGTGGGGGATTTCGAAATCACTTACGATTACTACAATGCCTATCTGCAGAAGGCTCTTTCCGATACTGCAAGGAAACTGGGCAGGGAACTGACGCAGGATGAGATAGATAGTTTGAGGAACAAGGTCTTCAGGGACCTGGTGGAGGATATAAGGTGGGGTCTGCTGGCGAGGGACCTGGGCATCACCCTATCCGATGATGCCATAATAAAAATCATAGCCATGTTTCCCCCGCCGGAGATTATGCAGGATACCCTTTTCTACACCGATGGAAAGTTCGACTTCGGAAAGTACCTGAGCCTCCTGAGGACTCCAGAGGCCATCCCTTTCTTCAGGCTGTATGAGGACAGGCTCAGGCATCAGATTCCGAGGGACATAATAAGGTTCTTCCTGGCGGGCATGGGCTCCGTGAGCGACCTGGAAGCCCGCTACACCTACGACCTCGAAAGGACCAGAATTAAACTCGCCTATGTTGCCATCCCCATCAGCGTGGTTCCCGATAAGGAGGTCAGGTTTACTGTCGACGAACTCAGGGAATACTACAAGAAGATTAAGAAGGACTTCTGGCATCCCGAAAGGGTTAAGTTCGAAATCATAAGGGCCTACCTCATTCCCTCCCAGATAGACACCTTCAACGCCCGGGACAGGGCGGAAGTGGTCGTACAGCAGTTGAAGGAGGGGGTCAAGTTCTCTGATGCCGTGAAGTACTATTCGGACGATATGGCCAGCAAGAGGGATTCGGGACGCATAGGGACCGTTTACATCGGGGATTTGCCCGAACCCTTCCAGAAAGCCCTCGCCGGTGCAAAACCGGGTGAAATAGTGGGACCGGTTCCGTATGCGGAGGGCTTTTATATATTTAAGGTGGACAGCATTAAGGGGGATTCTCTCACCCTGAGGCAGATATTCGTAAAGATACGCATATCCGATGAGACCAGGAAGGCGATAAAGGACAGTCTGGAGAGGGCGGTGAAGGAGAATAAGGTTCTGGAGTACGGATTCCTGGTGGATACCTCCGAATACATAAACCTCAACTGGCACGTATTCCCGATGGTGGGTGAGAATTACGAGCTCAGTGCCTTTGCCCAGAAGGCCAAGGTGGGTGATTGGAGCAGACCCATGGAAACCCCCAACTATTACGTGATTTTTAAACTCATAGAGAGACAGAAGCCCGGACCTTCCGATTTCGAGGAAGTGGCGGATATGGTGGCGGCCAGGTATATCTCGGAGAAGAAGAGGGAGATACTGCGTCCCAAGGTGGAGGAAGTGGCGAAGTACGTGGAAAGTGGAGACACCGCAGGGATACGGAAGGTCTTCCCCGACAATCCGGGCGTCAGGCTTCTGGAGAGCGGATACATAACGAAGGGGGTCGGAATTCCGGGATTGCCGGTGAACTACAGGGACAGGTTTTTCATAGATGCTCTGAAGGCGCCGGTGGGTCAGGTGAGAATCTTCGAGCACGAATTCGGATTCATCGTTTATAAGAAACTGGACGAGAAGAAACCCACGGAGCAGGAATTCCAGAAAGTTAAGGACTTCTTCAAGGTGCAGCTTTCCCAGAAATACGTGAATCTTCTGATGAATGCCTTCGAAAGCGAGTTGAAGATACGGTATCCCCTGGAGGATTACAGGGACTACCTCAATCTGAGATGAAGCGATATTACTGGATTTTCCTTCTGGTTGCTCTGTCCGGGGGGTGCACTTCCCCTCCTCAGAGGTATGCTCTGGGTGGCGAAAGGGAAGTGGTGGTCTTCTATACCCCCGGACTCCAGCCTGCTCTGGAATATCTGGATTCCACCATAAATCTGAAGATAAGCACTCCTCAGCCTGATAGCCTTTATCACTTCATTCCGGTTGTGCCGGACAGCTATGCATCTTACAGGGGGTATAAGAACCTCCTGATTCTCACGTGCGACGAGTGCGGGAATTATGGGGAGTTCTCCGGGGTAGTGGATGGAAGGGAGGGACTTCTGACCGCCAGGGGAATGTATTCTTCGGACGATTATGCCATCATCCTCACCGCACAGACCTCCAGGGATTTGATGTACTCCCTGAGCGAATATTCCACCGCGATAGACAGCCTGTTGAGGTCCAGAATTTACGAGCTGTACAGGAGAAGGGCATTCTACGTGGGAAGGAATAAGAAGATGGAGGAGAAGGTCAGACAGAAATATGGCATCGATATGGAAATACCTCTGGGATGGTACATACTGAAGGGCACCGATGTCCAGGATTCCATTCTCTTCATGGGGAAGCACAATCCCGACAGGTTCTTCTTCGTGTACAGGACGAAGTATAACTATCCCCTCGATTTGGAAACCCTGCTTCAGTTGAGGGAGAGAATTGCGTCCGTCTATTATCCGGGCGATTATCTGCTCAAGGAGTACGTGGTTCCGGACAGGATGTACGGTGTGGACAGGGGGCTGTGCTTCTATTCCGTGTGGCAGAATGATGAGGAGGTGGCAGGAGGACCTGTAAAGACGTGCGCCTATTACGATGGCGATTACTTCGTCATGTACGATGTGGCGGTCTTCGCTCCAAGGAAGGAGGATAAGCTCCAGTATATCCTCAGAGCAGAGACCATTATAAGAACCCTGAAAATCCTTCGATAAAATTTCCCCTTATCCTGGCTGTTTTTCTTTAAACTTTCACCATGAGGATTGCCGTAATGGTGAGTCTGTTTGTACCTGTCCTGGCATCTGCCTCTGTATTGCCCTCCGGATTCGTGGAGAACAGGGGGCAGATGGATGAGAACGTGCTCTTTTACACGCTGAGCGGTATAAGGATTTACGATGACGGAAGAATCTCCTATGGGGATGTGGAAATACGTGTTCCGGCCCGGTCGTCGTACACGATAAGGGGGGAGGGTGGAGAAACTCGCATCAGTTTCCTGGGCGGACAGGTCTTCCGCAATCTGAGGGTTTACGACAGAGTGGTCTTCGAGGATATACATCCCGGGGTGGATTTCGTGGTCACTCCGATGGGAAATTCGGTAGAATTCCAGTGGCTCGTTCATCCGGGAGGGGATGTGAATCACATCGCTCTTCTGGCCATCGATGGGGAGCCGGACTTTTCTCAAATCGAAGCATTTCAGGGGTCGGATAGGGTTCCCGTATCCATGGTTAGGGAAGGCAATCTGATAAGATTCCAGGTGGCGGAATACGACCGCAGCAGGACTCTGGTCATAGACCCCATCGCCTTCATTTCAAACGATATTAACGAAGGTGCGTACGGTATGAATGTGGACGATTCCGGGTACGTCTATGTGACCGGATACGTGTCTTCTGTTTCCGGTATGGGGGACTGGGATTTATTCGTGTCCAGACTCAGCCCCGACCTTTCCACCCTTCTCTCCACCGCCATCATATACGGGGATTCCGGATACTATGACCTGGGCTTTTCCATCGACTTCGATGCTTCGGGAAATGTATATGTCGCGGGATGGACTTTCGACACCACATCCTCCTTCGGACAGAATGTAACGGTTTACGGCACCCGGGGACTGGTGGACGCCTTCGTCATGAAACTTACCCCCGGACTCGATTCCATCCTTTCCACTGCCATAATCACATCTCCATCCCTGGACCAGGCATTCTCCGTTTATTACAGGAATGACACCGTCTATGTGGGAGGAATTGCATCCGATGCCGATAACTTTTCCGCTTCCCGTATTATCTTCGGTACCCATGGCGGCGCTTACGACATGAACGCTTTCGTCAGTGCTCTTTCCGGTGACCTTTTCACCCACTATGCCACTGCTGTGGTATCCTCTCCATCCTCGGATTACGCGGAGGGTATATACCTGGGCAGTAACAGAATCTACGTCTTCGGTTATACCTTCGACCCTGCCAACTTCTCTTCCGACAGGTTGGTATACGGTGCCACCGGGAGCGGGGATGCATTCGTCAGCGTTTTGAGTTCCGACCTGTCCCAGCATCTGCAGAGCGTGATACTGGCCTCCGACAGTCTGGATGTGGCGAGGAGCGTCGTGGAAATCGATACCTTTTCCTTCGTGGTGGCTGGGTTTACGGTGAATTCCCAGAATTTCTCTACGGACAGAATCATTCAGGGCATCGCCGGTGGAGAGGACATATTCGTTACCCTCATGGATGCTTCCTATAGTCCCGTAAGCACCCTCGTGGTGGCCTCTCCCTCCTCGGACATGGTGTCCTATGGCTCCGACAGGGCTCTTTCCGTTGCCGATGGCAGGATACTCCTCTACGGGTACTCGGATTATATAACTGCGATAGGAGGCAGTATGGATAGAATCATGTGCGGTACGGGTGGAGGCAGCGATGCGGTCATCCTGTGGATAAATTCCTCTGTGGATTCCGCTCTTGCCATGAGCGTCCCGACCGGTGATGGAAACGATGACCCATCGGGAGACATGGTTTACAGGAATTCCCGCATCTACTTTGCCGGAAGTGTATCGGGTACATACGATGCCGCAACCTACTACGGACCTGCATACTCTTACGGTACCCAGGACGGTTCGGATGTGTTTTCCGGCTACATGGACGGTGGATGTATCCCGGTTCGATCCATGGAATTTCAGGACAGTCCCCTGCTCGTAAGCGGGGAAGTTCTATACGTTTCTGTGTACGAGCCCTCTTACGTGGGGTTCGATGTCTATACCCCTTCAGGGAGGAGGGTCCTTTCCCGCAGCGCTGGATACCTCCTGCCCGGACAGTATTCCTTCCAGATGAATCTGCCTGTGGGTGTGTACGTGCTGAAGCTCCGTATCGGCGACAGGGTTATAGAGAGGAAGTTTATCAGGTAGGGCCGGTCTCTCCGGCCCATTTCAGGCATTCACTTCGGGATTCTCATCCAGTGTACGGCTTTTGAAATTCTACAAAAAAGGTCAAGTATCTGTTTAATAATGCTCCGGATTTTACGCCCTTTAGGGGTGATAATTTGCTCTTTTCTTACCGTTTTAAACTTCTGACAATTTGGATTTTTGAGTTCTTTTGTAAATTTTTAGTTAAATACCCACCCACCTACTTTAAAATTTTGAAAAAGCATATCGCTTGCAAAAAGGAGGCAAAATATGGATGCACTGCTGCTTTCGAGGTTGCAGTTTGCAATGGCATCGATGTTCCATTTTCTCTTCGTCCCCCTTACTCTGGGCCTTGTGATTCTTGTGGCCATATTCGAACTCCTTTATATCAGGACGGGGGACGAGGATTACAAGACCGCTGCCAAGTTCTGGGGTAAACTCTTCCTCATAAACTTCGCCCTTGGAGTGGTGACGGGTATAACGCTGGAATTTCAGTTCGGTACCAACTGGCGCTACTACTCTGAATTCATGGGCGATATATTCGGCTCCCTCCTTGCCATCGAGGCAACTCTGGCTTTCTTCCTGGAGTCCACCTTCATCGCTGTCTGGTTCTTCGGGTGGGATAAACTGTCCAAGAAGATGCACAATCTCGCCATCTGGCTCGTGGCCCTTGGCTCCAATATATCCGCTTTCTGGATTCTGACTGCCAATGCCTGGATGCAGCATCCCGTGGGGTATCGCATAAACGAGGAACTTGGCAGGGCGGAGCTCACCAACTTCTGGGCAGTGGTCACGAATTCCTATGCATTTCATGAACTCCTCCATACCCTCTCGGCATCCTACGTGCTGGCCGGTTTCTTCGTTCTGGGAGTCAGTGCATACCATCTCCTCAGGAAGAGCCACGTGGATTTCTTCAAGAAGAGCTTCAGAGTAGGCGCCGTTTGGACTGCTTTCTGGACGATTTTCCTCATAATCCACAGCCACTTCCAGGCTTCCGATGTGGCTGAGAAGCAGCCCGAGAAACTGGCGGCCATGGAGGCCATCTGGGAGACTCAGGAGGGTGCTCCCTGGGTTGTATTCGCCATAGTGGATGAGGCCAATGAGAGGAATGTGGCGGAAATCCTGCCCATACCCAAAGCCCTCAGTCTCCTCTCCTACCACGACCCCAACGCTCCGGTCAAGGGATTGAAGGAGTGGCCCAGGGACGAGAGACCTCCCGTTGCCGTTACATTCTATTCCTTCAGGTTGATGGTGTTCATCGGTCTCTGGCTCCTTTTCATGGCTATTTGGGCCTATGTGAAGAGGAACGAGCCGGAGAATCATCCCAGACTCCTCAGATTGCTCCTGTGGACCATACCGTTGCCCTATCTGGCCATACAGTTCGGATGGCTGGTGACGGAGATGGGACGTCAGCCATGGATAGTTTATCGCATAATGAGGGTTTCCGAGGCGGTTTCCCCTGTCCCCGTCAGTTTCATCTGGGTTAGCTTCATATCCCTCCTGGTCCTTTATGCCATATTGGGTGCCGTGGACTTCTATCTGCTTGCCAAGAATGCAAAACTCGGCCCCGATGCCGTTAAATAAGGAGGTTTAAAATGGAAGGGAACATCTTTCAGGTTATATGGTTTGTTCTCTGGGGCCTTCTCTGGGCCATGTACTTCGTTTTAGATGGGTTCGACCTGGGTGTGGGGATGCTCCTTCCCTTCACTGCAAAGGAGGAGAAGGAGAGGAAACTGGCCTATGCGGCTGTGGGTCCATTCTGGGATGCCAATGAGGTCTGGCTTATAACCGCGGGTGGAGCCACGTTCGCTGCTTTTCCGAGGACCTATGCGGTCATGTTCAGTGCCCTATATCTGCCCCTCATGCTCATCCTGATTGCTCTCATAATCAGGGGAGTCGCCCTCGAATTCCGCAACAAGGTGGAGAGCGAGACCTGGAGACGGGTGTGGGACTGGCTCTTCTTCATAGGTAGTTTCGTTCCACCCTTCCTCCTGGGAGTTGCCTTTGGTAATATCTTCAAGGGTATTCCCATAGACGCGGATGGCATCTTTCAGGGCAGCATATTGAGCCTCTTCAACATATACGGAATTCTCACTGGAATCCTCTTCATCCTCTTTTTCCTGGTTCACGGTGCAATATGGCTGGCCATAAGGCTCCCCGATAAGAGCCTCAAGGAGAAGTATGCTTCCCTTGCATCGAAACTGTGGTGGGGGGAACTCGTCGTTGCAGTCATATTCCTGATTGCCACCTTCATCTTCACTGACCTCTGGAACAACTACTTCAGGTACGTGTGGCTCTGGATAATTCCCATACTGACCGTGGTATCCCTTCTGCTCATTCCCTACTTCCTCAAGCAGGGCTCCTACTGGAAGGCCTGGTTCGCCTCTGCCGGCACCATCTTCTTCGCCACCTTCTTCGGAATCGGTGGTCTCTATCCGCGCATGTTCCCGTCCTCGATAGACCCATCCTACAGTCTCACCATATTCAACTCCTCCTCCAGCCTCCTGACCCTGAAGATAATGACTCTGGTCGTGGTTATATTCGTCCCCATTGTGCTGGCATATACCTTCTGGGTGTACAGGACCTTCGGAACCGAAATGGCACCCACCGAAGAGTATTGATTCCCCATGGGCCCGTTTCGCGGGCCCATTTTGTATAGGTAAATTTTACTTTCATGCCTTAAGGTTCCATTTCCCCACTTAATAAATCGGTTTTCCGGTATATTTCTTACCAAAAAAATCATCTTTACCCCCTTTAAAATTTCTCTGGAATAAAGGAGGTGCCTATGAAAAAGGTGCTCATTTTAGGAGGAGGCTCTGGAGGCCTCGTGTCGAGCGTTAAGCTGGCAAAAATTTTCAGGGATAAGGATGATGTTGAGATTACGGTTATAGACCGAAACCCTTACCACGAATTTCAACCCAGTTATCCATGGGTGGCGTTCGGATTCAAGGACCCGGACGAAATAAGGAGACCCCTCGAGAGACTTTCCAACTGGGGAATAAAGTTCGTCAACGACGAGATAACGGAAATCCTTCCCTCCAAGAAGAAGGTCAGGACTAAGAACGGGGAATTCGACTACGATTTTCTCATCGTTTCCCTCGGTGCTGCCATGGACCCCGACGCCATTCCCGGATACAAGGAAGTGGCCCATCATCCGTGGTCCCTCGATGGTGCCCTGAAGCTCAGAAAAGCCCTGATGGACTTCGATGGTGGAAGGGTGGTTATAGGGGCTCCTGGCCCTTACTATAAGTGTCCACCTGCTCCCTATGAGGTGGCCGGACAGCTGGACTTCGTATTCCGCTCCAAATACCTGAGGAAGAAGACGGATATAGAAATATTTCACCTGACTCCCGGGCCTCTGTCTAATATGGGACCGGCCATAAGCAGTGAAATAATGGATATCCTGAACACCAAGGGCATTAAGTTTACCGGGGGTTTCGAACTGGATAGAATAGACCCTCAGAAAAAGACGGTATATGCAAAAGACGGCCGCTCCATAGAATTCGATCTTCTAATAATGCCTCCCCTTCATAAACCTCATCCTCTGGTAGCCAACAGCGAACTGGCAGGTCCTAAGGGATGGGCACCGGTGGACCCTGAAACTTTCAGGTCTCTCAAGTTCCCGGATAGCGTGTGGCTTATAGGGGATGGTGTGAATGCTGTGGTGAATCTTCCTCCTGCAGGCGTGGTGGCCCACTTCCAGGCTGAATTCGTCGCCAATCAGATTGCAGGGGAAATCATCGGTGGATACGAAGGAGATAGCTTTTCTCCTGCTGCCATGTGTATAATGGACTTTGGTGATGATGCCATACTGCCCATGTGCGAATTCTCCAAGTTCTACAAAGACCTCTCCGGTCCTCCCTCCTGCGGTGTCATAGCCAGAAGCAAGGCTGTCAGGCTTGCCAAGTTTGCATTCGAAGTACTTTGGTTTACCATGTATCTGCCCAAATAAAGGAGGTTTAAGATGGCAATGACCGAAAAGGAAAGGAAAGAAAAAGCCCTCGAGAGGCTGATGGACCTCGCTGCCAAGTGGCAGGAGGAGGGTATTATAGATTTTCTTGAGGGATTGACGGATGTGGCTGTGGATTCTATGTCCTACCTTACGGACCCCAAACTCCTCAAGATGATGACCAATCTTATGTATTTCGCAGGGATTCTCTCGAAAATAGATCCCACCATGCTGTATGTTATGATGGGTAACTTTGGAAAAGAGCTGGAAAAGGAAATGACCATAGACACTTTCAGAAATCCTCCCAGGGTGGGTCTCTTTGGAATGGTCGGAAAAATGATGGATCCCGATGTGCAGAGGGCCCTGGGGTTCATTTTCCTGATGCTCAAAGCATTCGGTCGCTCCATAGATGCGAGTGCCAGCACCTTCGTTCCTCTGATGGAGCAGATGGAGAAACAGTTCGAGCAGATGAAGAAAGCCAGGAAAGAGGCAGGAATACCTGTGGAATAACATCGTTCCCCGCCTTCTGGCGGGGCTTTTAAAATTTTATACTTTGATTGGAAGAATTCTGAAAAAGCCCGGAATCCTGTTTGCAGTCCTGTATCTGCTCCTCTTCCTTGTTAAGTCTATCGCGTTTCGATACGTGTATTCTTCCACCATCGCTATAACCGGATGGAATGCGGATGCATTCCTCTGGAGTTTCGTGGGCAGATTCTTTGCGGAAAACGGACTGGACTGGCATAAACTCTCATCCCTCTTCGAAGGCCACTTCTCTCCGACCCTGTCCCAGGCCCCATTTCAGGGCCTGTTCGCTCCCCTGTATACCCTGCTCGTTTTCCTGGTCTTCAAACTCGGTGGCAATCTGGATGTGGTTCGCTTTCTGTCCATTATAACCTATGCCTTCTCTTTCCCTGTGATGGACGCAATACTCAGGAGACTCGGGTTCCGGCTCCTCACCAGATGGCTCGTGCTCCTTGCGGTTTTCTTCAATATTTACACCCTATCTCTGTCCTTCAAGGTTCGTCCCGATAATTTCTCATTCTTTCTGATACTCCTCTCCACGTACCTGGCACTCGATGGGAGGGCGGTCCTCTCCGGTATAGCCTTCGCCGCATCCACCCTGGGGTTCAAGGTGCAGATGGCTCTCTGGGGGTATATGATTGGGTACTTTATACTCGTGAGGTATGGATGGAGGAGGCTCACCCGGTTCCTCCTGTCCGTTCTCCTGATCGTGGCTGTGTATTTCCCGTATTATCTGTGGGTTTCGGACCAGCTTCCCGCCCTATCCCATCACCTCTCTCGTTATAACCTCGTTTCCCTGAGCAAAAGTTTTGAAGTCATACCCTCATGGTCCCTGGTCCACTTTATCGGACTCTTTGGACTTGGACTCCTGGCCCTCTTCTATATCGGGGGATGGATACCCGTATCGAGATTCGTTTTGAATCTCAAGGGAGAAATGATTCCCGTTCCCTTCCCCTCCCGCAGTCACCTTTCCAACTTCATACTCGACATGGGTTATGGATATCTGTGGGAGGTGGCATTCAGATTGAGGTTTTTGCCCTCGAAGGCTCTACTCATGTTCGTCCTTTCCGCGATTCTCGCTGTTCACATTTCCTACGGAATTCGTTTCTATCGCTCTGATTTGAGGGATACCGCCGCGGAGGACAGGTTTCTCCAGAAAATCCATGAGTACTCACAGAGAGGGAAGGTGTGCTCCATACGCTCCTCGAAAACGAGTTTCTATATCCCGGTTCCATATCTTTCCCTCTTTCACAGGAATTCCAATCTGGACGATAATCCCCTGTGGGAGCCGGAAGAATCCCTCATCGAAAAGAGGGGTTGCGACTATCTGGCATTCATATACTACGGCTCCCGACCTGTGAATGTTATGGGAAATGAAATCGGGAGCAGGGAACTGGTCATAATGGATGCGGAGGGACATATCCTGTACAGGGATAGATGGACCGGTTCCTATCCCGGTTCCCTGAGGTTCGGAAAGTTTTCCCTCCTTCTGGTGGGGTTGCTCCTGGTGATGGCCTTTATCTGGGAGGCGATGGGCACATATCTTCCTCTGAAACTCTGATGGGACTGCAAGAGTATCATGCAGGTGGGCGAAGGGGTCAGGGGGATTGTTCCTGTATTTCTGCGGGCTTTTCCCGGTATGACGGGGTGCGTCCGGAACGGGGAAATCCCATTCATGGGATTCCGGCGGGGAAATGTGTATCGTAGTCCGTTTCAGGGCGGTACAGGAATGTCCCGGTGGAAAAAGGATGGTGCCGGAATAATTCATGGCCTTTCCCATTTAAACTTTTCCCATGAATGTCTCCATGTGGATAAAAGCCCTCAGGATTATCCCGAAGATTAGCAGGGAGGAATGGGAAAGGCTGGATATCATTTCCAGATGGTTGATTGCCACCCGCTCCGCCGTTTTCGTCATGACCTTCCTCTCCGCCGCAATAGGCGGAATACTGGCCTTTAAAGCGGGAAAATTCGATTTCTGGCTCTGGCTCCTCACCACGGCCGGACTCATCCTGGCCCACGCCACCAACAATCTGATAAACGATTACACCGATTACATAAAAGGTGTGGACCATGACAATTACTTCCGTGCCCAGTATGGTCCCCAGCCCCTCGAACACGGCCTTATGACCAGGAGACAGCTTATTGCTTACATAGTGGTGACCGGTCTCCTCGCTCTGGCCATAGGGGTGTATCTGGTTTACCTGAGGGGAACTCTGGCCCTGATACTCCTTGCCCTCGGTGCCTTCTTCGTTCTCTTTTACACATATCCCCTCAAGTACATCGGTCTGGGGGAGGTGGCTGTCCTCATCGTATGGGGTCCCCTGATGGTTGGGGGAACGTACTACATCATAACGGGAGAATGGGACTGGAATGTGGTTATAGCCAGTCTTCCCTATGCCCTGGGAGTCACGGCCGTCCTCTTCGGAAAGCACATAGATAAGTACGAGGACGATAAGCGCCGCGGTATAAGGACTCTTCCCGTCATACTCGGGGAAAGGAATGCCCGGATTGCGGTCCTCGGTATGCTTCTGCTCCAGTACATATCCGTCATATACCTCGTTCTGACCGGTTTCTTCACCCCCTTCATGCTCATAGTCCTGCTTGCGATACCGGTTTTTACCAAGGTCTGGAAGGCTTACACCAGTCCCCGCCCCGAGTCCCCTCCCGAAGGGTATCCGCCGGAGGCATGGCCCCTCTGGTACGTGGCTCTCGCCTTCTGGCACAACAGGAGATTCGGCACCCTTTATCTGCTTGGTCTGATAATAGAAGCCGTTATCCCGAGGTTTATCTCTTAGGGCGGAGGCTCTCCGCCCATCACAGCAGTTCTCTGAGCTCTTCGGGGAGAACGCTCTTTATATCCTTTATCTCCCCTTCGCTCACGTGTCTCTCTATAACTTTGAACACTTTCTTTATTGTCTGAAGGGTCTCCTGAGGGTCCTTGAAATCGTTGGGGTCCCTTTCCATTACAGCCTGTACGAATTCATCCACATGCTTGAATCTCTTTATGGGATGCGTGGATGTTCTCCATCCGTCCACGTATATCCCCTTTATGATGAGGGGCAGCTGGGCGATTAAATCCAGGGATTCTTCTGCGCTGATTCTGTCTCTCAGAGTGTGAAGAACGGTCCGGAGTATCCTGAGGGCTTTATCCTTCTGTGCAGGATATTCCAGACCCAATTCTCCAGCCAATTCCTTCAAAAATGCATTGGCTTTCGCCACGTATCTGTCTATGGCAGACATACTTTAATTATAAAGCCCTTCAATTCAACGACTTATTGCTCGGACCTTTATTCCCTGTAAACTTCTCGAACGCTCTGGGGAGGTGGATTCTTGGATAGAGAAGGGATTATAAAGTTTTCCTACAGGTGCTCTCCCGAAAGGGACAAATATCCGGATATAGAGGAATCGCTGATTGGTCTTCGAAACCATCTGTGGGAGCTGAAACTGGTGGGCGAGAGGGATGGCGTCGGATATGGGAATGTAAGTGTCAGAACGCCAGCAGGCACATTCCTTATAACAGCGAGCCAGACCGGTCATCTGAGGGCGATAGGTCCGGAGCATCTGGTGGAAATCGTTCGTTATAATCTGAGAAAGAATTTCGTGGAATGCAGGGGAGAGTATCCCCCTTCTTCGGAATCCCTGACCCATGCCAGCGCCTATGAGGGCAATGGGGAAATCGGATGTATAGCCCATGTCCACGATTCGCTTCTGTGGGGGCGGCTATATGGCAGAGTGCCCACCACTCCCGATTACGCGGAGTATGGAACTGTGGAATTGAGCATGGAGGTAAGAAGTATCGTTTCAACCGTAAGGGATTTACCTGTCGTTATAGTGATGGGGGGACACCGGGATGGCCTGCTCTTCGCGGGGAGGGATTGTGGGGAAGTGAGGGAGCTCATAGATGAATTCTATTCGTTGCAGAGGGAAAATCGGAATGTTTCCGCCTGTTGAAAGGAATTTTTGGTTTACGAAAGCCACATTTCCATAAAACAGTTTAACATTATCGGACATGCAGAAGCCCGAGGAATTCCAGGTCAGGCTGGAGAAGGTAAAGAAGCTAAGGGAAAAGGGAATCGAGCCTTACGCTTATAAATTCGAAAAGACCCACAGCGCCCATCAGATAAAGGGAGAATTCGAGAATCTCGAGGGAAAGGAAGTCAAATTCGCAGGGCGAATCATTACCAAGCGCATAATGGGGAAGAGCCTCTTCGCCACCCTGAGAGATGAAACCGATGACATTCAGATTTACATAAAGAAGGGGGAGACGGAAAATCCCTTCGAGGATGAGACAACGAATGTGGCGAAAGCTTTTAACAGGTACTTCGACATAGGGGACATAATCGGAGTAGAGGGGACCGTATTCAGGACCAACACGGGGGAGATAACCATACTGGTGAAGAGATTTCACATGCTCACTAAAGGACTTCTGCCCCTTCCGGACAAGTGGCATGGCGTGAAGGA
>WGAQ01000178.1 GCA_015494735.1 Caldifarciminota bacterium
ATTATCCAGATTCACCTTCGGTCTGTATGGAAGGGCATCGATTATGGCGGCTCCCGAAATCCTCTCCACGTCCAGATGGGTGAATGGATGAGTGCCCATCCGGCTGCTCCGGCAGGCAAATGTGGTGTCGGGATGTATGAATGGTTCCCAGTCTATCTCCTTTACTGCCGAATAGACATCGTCGAGAGATGAAACCTTCGCCTCTTTCAGAAGGAGGATTCCCCTCTTTATCCCCCTCGACCTGTATGTTATTTCTGCAAGGTGCAGATAGTCTTTTACCCCTCCCCTTATCCACCCCCTTCCCTTCTCCAGAACAGAGACCCCCATATCCTTTAAATCCAGGGCGGAGACCTCCTCCAGTCCTATGGGTATGGTAAACAGGGCATCCATTCAGTCAATGAGAAATTTTATGAGAAGGGCGCACAGGAGAGCTGTGGAGAAGTTGGCGAGCGTTCCCACCAGATAATATTCGGGTTTCTCCTTTATGTCCGATGCCCTCACTATGGTTTTGGCGGTGAATACCAGGGCGAGAGCCATGAATTGATTCAGGAGGACGAATGTGATGATTATAACATCCTCGAACAATCCGACGAAGAATCCCACATCGAAAAAGCTCTTTTTTTCTTTACTCTTATGCAGAAAACCCGTGGAAAGCCTGACCACCAGAGTGCTGATTAGTATTGTAAGGATGTAGCCGAGTATTACTATAACTACCTTCTCCAGTTCCATGGAGTCAAATTATAAAACGCTAAAGGATTTCCCTCGAATGCCAGTGGTTTATAAGGAAATTGACCAGCCTCATGTTTCTCCACACAATCTTCCATCCGGTTTTCCTGAGAATTTTGCTCACAGCCGGCTGCGAAATACCCAGATGCTCCGCAACAGCCATTTGATTTTTGAATTTCAGATAAAGCATTACTGCCCTGAGTTCCCTTTCCTTCCATCGGTATATCGAGAGGGAGATGAGATTGGCTATATCGGATACGACGATGTTCCTTCGGGAATCCTCGAACAGCCGGAATCGGATGTAGAGGTCCCTCTTCTTCAGGTACTGGAGTATTTCATCTGCAATCCAGAAAGCCCGTCCCCCTATCAGGGAAACATCCCTCTTCTCCTCAAGAGCGTCTATCTCATCGAATACAGCCGCTATTCTCAATTCCAGTGGATGAACCCTCAGCTGGAGGCTCCTTATGACCTTATAGGAGTCCGGTATATCCTGCAGGACACCGGCTATTTCATCCCCCTTTACTATGGAAAATGGAGCGTAAATGAGTTGCTGGTACTTTCTGTTCACATGGTGGATGGCGGAGCGTAATTTGTCACGAATTCTGTGGGAAGGCAGTTTCCGCGATTCCATTATATCCCCGGCAATTACCAGAGCTTTCACGTTTATAAGTTTAAAGGTTATACATAATGGTTATATTCTGGATTTATAACCGAAGATTATAACAAGCATTGTTATTTCGCCCCAATATTTGAAGGAAACGCAGAATTCCCTTCCGAAAGCCTGTGCAGGGAAGAGACGCGCCACCCTGTGCCTCTTCTTTTCACAGAAGAGGTAAGTGCTGTATTCTATCGTTTCGTGAAAACCATCGATGACCCGTATGTTTTCTATTCTCCCGATGAGTCTCTCCTTACCCAGAGCCTCCATGAAAAGAAAAAGGGATGGCCCCACCTTCTTTCCGGATATAGCCACCCAAACCGGATGGATGGGCTTTGCAGCCTTCACTCCCAGCCTCCCTACCGTATCCCTCGGGTCCTGGACAGACACATTTTCGAGGCCTATGGGAGCTGTGAACAGGGCGCCCATAACGCCGAAATTTTAAGGAGCTTCAATCCACCACGCCGCCCATGCAGTCCCTGCAAACGGCCTTCTCCACGAATTGATAACCCTTTCCGGAGGGTTTGGGCCTGAGGTAGGTGACGGAAATGAGGTCCTTCTGACTCACCTCCCTGCCACACACATCGCACCTGAACTCCATGTATCTGGATGCCCTTTCGAAGTTCCTGTAAATCCTGTCCAGAATATCCTGCCAGAGCATTATCTCCAGTTCGGAAATCAGGTCCAGAAGGTTGTGGTGGGCAATCCACTGAATCGGACCGTCCTTTCCCGTCCTGAGATGCTCCTCCCACTTGCTCCTGACCAGGGAGGCATCTATGTCCCACTTCTTTATGCCGAACACGAAGAAGAATCTGGGATATATGAGTTCCCTCAGTTTCGGATACTTGTGCTCCCCCAGATTATCCCTGATTCTATCGCTAATCAGACGGGGGGTCTCCATGAGGTCATAGATATCCCCATTCCAGCCCACCTTGTGGGAAAGCCACAATGATTCGAAGGATGAATTGTAGGCGAATACCCGGTAATTCCTCCTCTCCGCCTCATCGAGAAAGCACCGGAGGGTGAGGTGAAAGTCCTGCACGGGTGTATTTCTCCTGCGGGAAATACTCACCAGAATCCTGTCCATCACCACACCGAAGTTCACGATTTCTCCATTCTCCGGACGGGTGGAAGTGGTCTCCAGGTCAATTATCAGCCCCTCGAAACGGATTTCGGGCGGGAATCTGTGATGTACCACCAGAACATCCTTCGAACCGATGCAGGGAATTCGCATGGCGATTTCCTCTCGAAAATGCTAAAGGAAATTCGTTGGGGATGTCAAGGATATACGGGGGAGCGGGCGTCAGCCCTCCCCCTTTTTATAGATTGCTGGGGAAAAGTATATCGGAGAGGGTAATAGAGTTAAGAGCAGGTCCATAAAACCTGCATAGTCGTTTTGTATAAGGTGCAGGGAAAGCGCTATCACAAATGCAACAACATAAACTACCGAAAGGGCCCATTTAGCTATACCCCGCACCTTACTACTCATTACCCCTCCTCGTTATAATTAACGTGTATCTTTTCCCCATATCCCCGGTGGGTATCTGCTTGTATAAAACAAGTTCAGCGCTACCAATTTTAAAGGAGACGGCCTTGTGTCCAGAACATGAGGCGAATTAAATCCGTACCCATTACGAAAGGAAAATCTAAGCTTTTCTGCTAAAGCATAACGGGAACGGGTATGAATATAGATTTGCATTTTCCCACTTGAATCCCTATGTTTCCACGTGTCGGAGATAAAATCGTTTAAGTTGAACATGAGTACAAGTTTATAAAACAGGGCTCGATAACACAGACCGAAACGTTCATAAAGGCAAGAGCAATCACATCTAATTTTAATCTGGGAAAGACCTGTCTTCAATTTCCAGATGATGCCACTTTAAAATTGTCCAAAAGTCAGGAGGTTCCGATAATGGCAGCCATTCCCGAGGAAAGGAAAGCCGTCAGGGAGGCCAAGATAGAGATATCCAGAGAAGAACTGGAGAAGCACGAGGACAGGATAGCAAAGCAGTATGCCCGAAGGGTCAGGATTCCGGGATTCAGGCCTGGAAAGGCTCCCGCCTCCATAGTGAAGCAGAGGTACAGGGACGAAATCCTGGGGGAAGCCCTGAAGGAGGCGATAAAGGAGAAGGTGAAGGAAACTTTCTCGGATGCAGAGATTATCTCCGAAATCCGCATAAAATCCATAGACCAGACGGATAAGGGATACGAGGCTCTGGTGGAATTCGAGGTGATACCACAGATAGAGATACCCGACCTGACGGCCATAGAGGCGAAGAAGAAGATTTACAAGGTCAGCGATATCGACGTGGCCGATTACATAGAGAATCTCAGGAAAAAACTGGCGGAGCACGTTGAAGTGAAGGACAGGGGCATTCAGGAAGGGGACATAGTAATCGCCGACATGGAAGAGTACGACAGCGAGGGGAAGCTGGTGGATTCATCTCCGGTTAAAATCGAATACAAAAAGGATGAACTGGATGAAAGACTCTACGACCTCCTCGCCGGGAAGAAGGTGGGGGAGCAGGTGGAACTGACCTTCGACGATGGAAGCAAGCAGGTATTCAGGATAACGAAAATCCTCGAGGAGAAACTCCCCGAACTGGATGACCACTTCGCCCAGTTGCACGGATACACCTCCCTCCAGGAGATGCAGGAGAGCATAAGGAAACAGCTGGAAGAGGAAGCCCGGAGGAGGAGCGAAGAGGAATTCGAGATGGAAATCATCAACAAGATTTACGAGATGTATCCCTTCGAAACCCCTCCCACCTTCGTGGAAAACGCATACAGAAATCTCCTGCAGCAGATTCAGATTCCCCAGTTCGAGAGCGAGGAGGAAAAGGAGAACTTCCAGAGGCAACTCATAGCATACGCCCAGCAACTGGTGGCAAGGGAACTGATACTCGATGCCATCGCAAAGGAAAGAAACATAGAGGTGACAGAGGAAGATGTGAAGGAGTACCTCGAATTCATAGGGGAGAAGAATCCGGAGGCATACATAAAGCAGGCGAAGAAGAGGAAGCAGTACGACAGGCTGGTATACCTCACGAGACTCAAGAAAGCAGCCGATTATCTGAAGTCCACCGTCAAGGCCGAAATAGTGGTGGAGTGAGATATGCTACTGCGCCTGAACGAAAAGGAAGTTAGTCTGCTGATTGGAAAGGCGGTCAGAGAACTGGCGATTCAGGACGTGAAGTTCCCCGAAGAGGGCCGTATTCTGCTGACGGTGAAGTACGGATTCGTTCCCGTGAAGGTGAGCCTGAAACTGTCCGGCGTTTCGGAAGACAGAGTGGAACTGGAGATGGATGGGGAAATCGCCCGGATGGCATCCAGTCTGAACCTGTCGGGAAAGGGCTGGAGACTGGAGGGAGGAAAGGTCATAGTGGATACAGGGACTCTCCCCATCCCGGTGAAGATAGAGGACATAAGGATAGAAGAAGGCTTTATAGAACTGAAGGCCTCCATAGGTTGAAGGGGGTTCCCCCTTCGTTTAAACTTAAAGGCACATGCTCCTGATTGTTGCTTTCCTCCCATACTCGGGTGAGATATTCCGGATTGATATGGATGCCCGTTCCCTCGCCATGGGAACATCGATTATATCCCTCGAATCCGGAGCAAGGAGCATTCTGTGGAATCCGGCCGGCGTTGGAGAGGGGAGGGGAGAGATATATGTCTCGACCGGTCTCCTGTACGAAGGGACAGTTGCCACCTTCGCCGGCTATCGATTTCCCTCCAGACCCTACGCGGTGGGAGGATATATGGTCCTGTCCGGAGGAATAGAACTGACAACGGTTCCGGACACCACCCGTCCGCCGTCGGAGGATAATCCCCCTTACGTCTATGCAGTGGCCAACTACGTGGCATCCGCCCTTTACTTCTCCACATCCTTCAGGGCCAGATACGGCATATCCCTCAAACTCCTGTATCAGGGAATCCTGAACGACAGGGCGGTGGGAATCGGAGCAGATGCCGGCCTCAGGTGGAAGAACTTCGGCATAGTGATAAAGGACTTCCTTCCGACAATTCTGTTCTGGAATTCGGGGGAAAGGGAAATCATATCCCCCACGGTTATAGCATCGGGGCATTTCCGGAGGGGGAACCTTCTCATTTCCCTCGGAGTGGATATGAACTTCGACGACAGGTATTACGACAGACTCCTATCCATCGGTACCTACTCCATCGGGTTGAGGGGGGGTCTGGAGTACAGTTATCGCATGGCATCCTTCAGGGCCGGGTACAGAGATGGAAAAATCTCCATGGGATTCGGGATAAGGTATCGAAACTACACGGTGGATATGGGCACATTCTACAATGCAGACCTGGGACTCAATTACAGGGTTAGCCTTCTGACCCGCTTCTGACCGGCGGGGACTTTTATACTTATCAGCCGTGAAGAAGATAGGAATAATCGGAGGGACGACCCCGGAATCCACCTGTTATTACTATCGCATGTACATGGACATATCCCGCAGGAAACTGGGAAAGCACATCTATCCGCCCCTCATCATCCACTCCATCAACTTCCATCAATTCATGAATAATCCGGATGGATGGGAGGGAAGGAAGAGGATGCTCATAGATGCCGCCCTCAGTCTGGAGCGGGCCGGAGCCGATATAATCGCCCTATCCGCCAACACCCCCCACATCGTATTCGACGATATAAGGAGAGCGGTCAACGTGCCCATGCTCAGCATCATAGATGCGCTGATAGAGGAGATGAAGATGAAGGGGGTGAGGAAGCCCCTCCTCCTGGGAACGAAGACGACGATGAGTTCCAGCTTCTACACGGAAAAACTGAAGGGCGCGGGATTCCATGTGGTGGTTCCGGAAGAGGGGGAGCAGGATGAGGTGAACCGCATCATATTCGAGGAACTGGCATTCGAAAGGATGGACAGCAGAGACCACCTCATAAAACTGGTGGAGAGATACGCGGTGGAGGAGGGGGTGGATTCCGTCATACTGGGATGCACGGAACTTCCCCTCGCCATAAAGGAGGGGGATGTACCTGTCATGGTGCTGGATACCGCAAGAATACACATGGAAAAACTCATAGACCTTGCAATACGGTAGGAAGCCGTAAAATTTCCCGTGGTGCTCCTGCTTCTTCTCTCGATGGATACCGTAATCGTCCAGATAAAGGGCCACAGGGTAATCGCGGAAGTGGCCCGGACCCCCGAGGAGAAGGCGACGGGCCTTATGCACCGCAGGAGTCTGCCGGATAGCATGGGGATGCTCTTCGTATTCGACAGGCCAGGATATTACCCCTTCTGGATGAAGGACACATACATTCCCCTGTCCATCGCCTTCATATCCTCCGATAGCGTGATAGTGGACATACAGAAGATGTATCCCATGGACCTGAGGTCCATCTGGCCCCTGAAACCCTTTCAGTTCGCCTTAGAAGTGAATCAGGGGTGGTTCAGGAAGAGGGGCATAGAACCGGGAGACACAGTCAGAATCCTCCCGCTCAGGCGATGAAGGGAAAGGTCCTCATAGGCATATCCGGAGGGGTGGATAGTTCCGTCGCCGCCCATCTGCTGAAGGAAGAGGGATGGGATGTGGTGGGAGTATTCGTCTTCCTGCAGACCCTGAGCGACAGCCCCCGCTCCTGCTGCTCCATAGCATCCCTCAGAATTGCGTACAGGGTAGCGAAGAAACTGGGAATACCATTCAGGGCAATAGATTACACGGAGCCCTTCCGCAGAGGGATAATACAGATGTTCATAGACGAGTATCGGGCGGGAAGGACTCCCAACGTGTGCGTATTCTGCAATCGGGATTACAAACTGGGGGCAATATGGAAGGAGGCACTGAAGGAGGGGGCGTATATGGCCACGGGACACTATGCCAGGACAGGGGTATTCCGGGGCAGGAAGGTGATAAGGATGGGGGAGGACCTTTCGAAGGACCAGTCCTACTTCCTCTCCTATCTGAGGCCGAAGATGGTGGAAAGGCTTCTCCTGCCGGTCGGAGAGTACACAAAGGAGGAAATAAGGGAGATGGCGAGGAAACTCGAACTGGAGACAGCAGACAGGGAGGACTCCATGGATCTATGCTTCGTGGAAGGGGATTACAGGGATTTTCTTGTGAAGATGGGGGTGAAGCCACGGGAGGGGGAGATTGTGGACATATACGGAAACGTGATAGGGAAGCACAGGGGATACGCGTTCTACACGGTGGGGCAGAGGAGGGGTCTCGGTGTGGCCCTTGGAAGGAGGGCATACGTGGTGGACATAATTCCCGAAGAGAACAGGATAGTTGTGGGATTCGAGGAAGATGTGCACAGGAGGATTGTAATAGCCTCCCGTCTTAACATGTTCGTGGAAATGGAAACTTCCTTCCGGGCGAGAGTCAGGATTAGAAATGTCCATAAGGCAGCCCCCGCAACGGTAAAACTGGAAAAGGAGAAGGCAATAATAGAATTCGATGTCCCCCAGTTCGCCCCGGCACCCGGTCAGATTGCCGCCTTTTACGTGGACGATTATCTGGTGGGAGCAGGGGTCATAGAGGAGTCCAGAAAGTAATCCGCATAAACCGGAGGACAGGACGATACCCCCTGTGGTATATTAATGTGAATCTACACAGGTGCCACACGGATTGACTGCATATGGCCTTCCCGACGCTGGACAGGGAAGGACTGGTGATGGAAGAAATTTCCCTCCCCGTGATTTTAAACTTTTGGCATGGTAAGGGTAAGGTTTGCTCCATCTCCAACGGGAAAACTCCACGTGGGAGGAGCCAGAACTGCTCTCTACAACTACATGTTCGCGAGGCACGAAGGAGGTAAGTTCCTCCTCAGGATAGAGGACACCGACAGGGAGAGGAGTAGAGAAGAATTCGTCCGGGATATACTGGAAGGGCTCAGGTGGCTGGGAATCCAGTGGGATGAGGATGTGGTCTATCAGTCGCAGAATCAGGAAAGGCACAGACATCTGGCCCGGAAGCTGCTGGAGGAGGGGAAGGCATATCTGGACAGATACACGGCAGACGAATGGCAGCAGGTGAGGGAAAAGTATCTTGCCGGCATCAGGGACCAGGCACAGAAGAAGCAGATGGAGAGGCAATTGATACTGGATCCGCCCCGGGAGTTCCGGCATATTCTGGAAAGGGATACGGGAGCAATTCGAATAAAGGTTCCCGATGAGGGCAACATCGAGTTCGAGGACCTGATAAGGGGTAAGATTTCCTATCCCGCCTCCCACATATCCGACATCGTGATACTGCGGAGCGATGGCTCTCCGACTTACAACTTTGCCGTGGTGGTGGACGATGCCCTTATGAACATAACCCATGTAATCAGGGGGGATGACCACATTCCCAACACACCAAAGCAGATAGTCATATACAGGGCTCTGGGCTTTCCCGTTCCCGAATTCGCCCACCTGCCCATGATACTGGGCCCCGATAAGAAAAAACTCTCCAAGAGGCACGGAGCCGCCAGCGTTCTGGAATACAGGGATATGGGCATCCTGCCGGAAGCCCTCTTCAACTTCCTTGCCCTTCTGGGATGGGCTCCATATCCGGACAGGGAGGTGGTGCCTCCGGACGAGATGATTCGCCTGTTCGATATAAGGAAGGTGAACAGGAACCCCGCGGTATTCGATTCGGATAAACTCCTCTGGATTAACTCCCAGTATATAAAGGCGAAATCCGAAGAGGAACTGGCAGAACTGATGAAACCCTTTGTCCCGCAGGAGGTCTATTCCAGGGAAGGGGCCATACTGGCCGCCAGACTCCTCAAGGACAGGGTGAAGACCCTGAAGGACTTCTGGGAGTACGGGGACTATGCATTCACTGATGAATTTGTCATAGAGGAAAATGCCTATCGAAAGCACTTCTCCGGGCCGGAGGTATTCCAGAGGCTTCGCATACTTCTGGAGGAATTCAGGAAGATAGAGGAATGGAAGGAGGAGACCATAGAAAAGGTCCTCAGAGACACCGCAGAACGCCTGGGGGTGAAGGCCGCCAGACTCATCCACCCGGTCAGGATAGCAGTATCCGGCAAGAAGGTGGGACCATCCCTCTTCTTCATGCTGGAAGTCCTGGGAAAGGACAGGGTCATAAGGAGGATAGAGAGGATTATGGAGAGGGGAACCGATGATTGAGGAAGTGTCAGCCGGATTCATCCTGTTCCTTCTGGAAGATGGAAAGCCCCTGTATCTCCTGCTGAAGCACAGGACCTATTGGGGATTTCCCAAGGGCGGTATCGAGGCTGGAGAGGACCCCCTGCAATCTGCCATAAGGGAATTGAAGGAGGAGACATCCATCGAGAAGATAGAGGTGATAGAAGGTTTTCACAGGACGATAGAATACACCTATACATTCAGGGGTGTAAAGAGACACAAGGTGGTACATCTCTTCCTTGCCCGCACCTTTCAGAGGGAGTTCTGCACCTCATACGAGCACTGGGGAGGAGCATGGTTCGATTTCGATATAGCCTATAAATTCGCCCGCTATCCGGAGAACAGGAAGGTCCTCAAGGAAGCCCACGAATTTATAAATAAAAATATCGCAGGGAAGCAAGGGATTTAATACCACCGCACCGGGAGTATTTTCATTTATCTGTTCTCTTTAATGGAACCTGCACTCCGATTTTGTAAATGCCTCTAAAGGATTCTGTACCCACTTTTTCCTTACTATCGCCGGATTTATCATTCTCCTCAACAGGATAGAAGATGTAAATCTCCGGCTCCTGTCCTGGGCAGTCCTCCTTTTCGTTTTGATTTTCGCAATTTATCTTCTCTACCACACCATGCTTGTCCCATATCCACTTCTTTATCTCCCCCCACTTGATCCGCCCGTAAAGGGCTACCTGCTGCAGGTCCTCCTTTATCCAGCCGTTTTTGTAATCTTCTTTGTACTTCGCATCTCCTATGGCGATTCTCCTATCTTTAGCCAGAATGAAGTCCGGCCTCAATTCTCCGACGTCGGTATCTATACCACCACCGTACCCGTATCCCGGATAGACCCTGTAGTCTTTCAATGCTCCTATCTCCCCCCTCCTCAACTTCACCTCAACGTATCTCTCGAACAATTCGTTCATGTCTATCCAGTAGGGGTAGATGTGGCGGATTCGCTCCTTTGCGGTCTCAACTGTGGGGTCGTATCCAAGGGTGCGGAGTATGATTTTCGCAAGGCTCAGGGCTATTCGGTAGTCGGGCCTTATCCTCTGCACGGTGGTCAGGGAGAAATCCCCTGGATAAATCCGCACGCTCGAGACCATCTCCATTTCGGCATTCGCCCTTCCAATCCACCTCCCCAGTGTTCCATTCGCCAGCTTCTGAGAGTGGATATAACCCCTTGCCTTAAGGAAGGCGGCTTTCAGTATTCTGTTCTCAAGGGTGTCGGGGGTGTAAATCTGGTAGGAGCAGTGGGTATAGTGCTTCTTACCCCTGGACCAGTTTTCCCTTATGGTCTTTCCCACCAATAGCCTCCCCCTCACCCTTCCCCGCAGATTCTCCGTGGCCCTTCTATAACCCTTTTGCAGTCCCCTCTTCAGTAGGTCGTTCAGGATTTTCAGATAGTGGATTAACAGGAAGAGCAGGTAATCATCCGGCACCTCCTCCAGTTCGATGGGCCTTTCGTCCGTAAGTATTTCGTAGGTTTCTCCTGATTTTATGTGGGGTGCCACCTGCGGATGGGAAAGGACTTCCATGAGCATCCCGATGCTATTCAGATTATCCATTTTCGGTTTAACCTGAACTATAATCTCCCCGCTCTCAACTAAAAGGCGGGTTATCCCCACGAACCAGTGGGCTTTCAGAACCGGTCTTAGATTCTCGAATTCCACATGCAGACCAAGAAAACGGGCGAATTTCCTCC
>WGAQ01000179.1 GCA_015494735.1 Caldifarciminota bacterium
CCCGTATGGATGAACAGGACTCTGCGGCCCAGCACCCCTTTTCGGGCCATGTCCATCAGGCCGTAAAATGCCTTCGCCGTGTAAACGGGATCGAGAAGGATGCCCTCAACGAGGGCCACGTGTTTTATGGTTTCCACCACTTCCGGGGTGATTCTGCCGTACGCTCCGAATCCGTAATCGTGGGTTTCGACTTCCATCTGCAATTCCACGGACAGCATACCGGATATGCCTTCCAGTATCCTCTCCACATCTTCCTTCAAACTCCTGACGAATCCACCCACATCGATTCCCACGACCTTCACACCGTCATTCACAAGCCGGAAACCTGCCAGCAACCCCGCAAGGGTTCCTCCGCTCCCCGCCGCCACCACAACAGTATCCACCGACACATCCAGAGATTTCAACTGATTAATTATCTCCTCCGATGCCAGAACGTATCCCAGGCTCCCAATGGGAGAAGCCCCACCCTGTGGTATAACGTAGGGTTTTCTGCCGGATGCCTCCAGTTCCCGGGCGACCTCATAAGCAACAGAAAGGAGTTCCTTCGTGCTCTTGACCCTCTGAATCCGAACATCCATCCCCAGAAGTCTTTCCAGCATGTAATTCCCCCGCAAATCCTCCCGACCCCTGAGGACCAGAACCACATCCATTCCCAGAGTGCGGGCAGCAACAGCAGTTACCAGAGCATGATTCGAATGAACTGCACCGATGGTTATCACGGTATCGGCCCCTTTCGATATGGCTTCTCCGAGCAGAAATTCCAGTTTTCGGACCTTATTCCCTCCGATGGCGAATCCGGTGAGGTCGTCCCTCTTCACATAGACATCCAGTTCCAGTTCCCGGCTTATGGCATTCAGGCGATGAATAGGAGTCCTGTTCTTCACAAGATGCACCCGGGGGAAATCCTTCAGGATTTCGAGCATCGCTCCCACATCACTGACCCGATTTTTTGGGAACAAGGGGCTTTTCCACTTTCCTGTACTTGAGGAATTTGACCCGCCAGGTCCACACCCCCTGGTCCACAGTCTTCGTCAGTTTGAGGGCATAATCCACCTTCTTTCCATCGGGATAGAACCATCTGTAATCCGCCATCATGGTGTCGTTCACTTCCTTCACCATGTAGATTCTGTGGGAATCGGGCACACCCTCCTTTGCGAAGCGCTGCTTCCAGTACTCTTCGAATTTTTCCGGACTCACGTACTTCTGGGAAATCTTGTCTATGAGTTTATATGCTTCCTGATACTGCTCATTCTCGAGAGCAGTCAGGTACCTTTCCACCACATCGCGCGGGGTCTCTCCCTTAATACAGGAGGAAAAGAGGGGCAGGAGCCCCACGAGTATTAGCAGCTTTCTCATATTCCAAGTTTAAACGAACTCTATGTCATCCACCCTCGTGATGGTCCCCTGATAGAGGAAGTCTATCTGACGAAGGGCTGCGAGCATGTCGAATTCGTTCAGGGCGGATATGCCATCCACAGGGACATAGATGTTATACCATCGCAGGGCTGCGCTTCCAGCAGTGTGCAGAACGCAAATATTGGCGACGGTTCCGACGATTATTAGATTGTCGATCTTATAAACATGTCGCAGATAGTGGTCCAGAGGGGTTCCGTAGAATCCATCGTATCTGGTCTTCTCCACGACGATATCGCCGGGCTGGGGCTTCAGCTCCGGGACTATTTCCCATCCCCATGTCCCCTTCACCACATGCTTTGGCCAGATTTTGAATTCGGGGTCATCCTCGTAATGGGTGTCCTGCGTGTAAAATACCTTCACCCCCTTCGCTCTTCCCTTCTCCAGGAGCCGGGAGATGGGCTCTATGGTCTTCACCGAATCGGGAACGAAGAGGGCTCCTTTCTCGTTGCAGAAGTCGTTCTGCATATCCACCACGATGATGGCAGTGTTTTTCGAATTAAGTTCAATTTTTCCCTCGTGAATCCTGATTTCCGGCACCTTAACGCTCTCTGGAATCCTCATGGCTTGCCCTCCTTTTAAATCGACATAAATTTTATAGCAATTGCGTAAGTTTCATAATGCCCATCCGATACCCGAATTCCGCTTCCTCATCCGGATTCGCCATAGTTCAAGTCGTGAAAGATGCATCGGGCATCCCGATAAACGATATAAGGGATTCGCTTCTGTGCGATGCAGGGTTCTTTTCGGTAAAATCCCTGATGGAAGATGAATTTGCCTGTTATCTTTCGGAGCCTTCAGATGCCCATCAAAATCGGTATTAAAGTCTGGCAGGAATGCATGTCCTCTGAATCAATCGCAGGGAGTGGCGAATATCGTTTTCTTTAATCGATAATTAGCCATCATATAAACCGGCCACATGGTCATGTCAAAGAAGAGAGACATGGGGAAAGAATAAACCGGAGGCTCTGCGAACTGCCCCCTACTTTCCATTTCACTCCTGCATCTCTGCTGTGCCCTCTCCCATCCAACATGAAAACCCAATCCAGCCAGAAAATACACACCCACGAAAAACAACAGAAGGCGTTTCATTCGCTGTATCAGGCAAATTATAAGCCTGCCGGGCCGTAAAGCCCCTCACCCATAAATGCTCCACTCAGGTCAGATAGGGACGTCCCATGCGGAACAACGCTCTTTGCTCCATTCGAGTTCACACTCCACTCAGGTCAGATGGGGACATGTTAGAGGGCAGGAATTTGTAATTGCAACCTTTTGTTCACACTCCACTCAGGTCAGATGGGGACTGGCAAGTGCATCGGTGAACTGAAGGGCCTTATCGGGTTCACACTCCACTCAGGTCAGATGGGGACATTCAAAAGAATCCATGAAAGGAGAACCTTCCATGAGTTCACACTCCACTCAGGTCAGATGGGGACAGGTCGTAATCCAGGGAAACCGGATAAACCTTCCAGGTTCACACTCCACTCAGGTCAGATGGGGACCACCATAAACGGCAGCCTTAACAGGGTCGCCTGTGAGTTCACACTCCACTCAGGTCAGATGGGGACCCCAGAACCATAGCAGTCCCGAAAAGTGCAAATCGAGTTCACACTCCACTCAGGTCAGATAGGGACAAGCCCGACAGCTCTACTACTCGGGCCTTTCGGCAGGTTCACACTCCACTCAGGTCAGATAAGGACATAACCAGGAAGCTCCATGTTCCGACTTCCACCTGAGTTCACACTCCACTCAGGTCAGATAGGGACTTCGAATCAGTAATAACAGAGTTCCCAATAATCAAAGGTTCACACTCCACTCAGGTCAGATAAGGACTCCATACGTGAGAGTCCTTTTCTCTGACATAGACGAAGTTCACACTCCACTCAGGTCAGATAAGGACGAAGCGTGATATAGGCCTTTACCGCCATGCGGACACGTTCACACTCCACTCAGGTCAGATAAGGACCCAGCATGCGGATTAGGGGGGCGGCATACAGGAACAGTTCACACTCCACTCAGGTCAGATAAGGACAAAGTATAAAGCGCCTTTTTGAAAACCTTGACCAGAGTTCACACTCCACTCAGGTCAGATAAGGACGAGCATGAGGTGAAAGTCGGCACATTAGACCTTGACGTTCACACTCCACTCAGGTCAGATAAGGACCGTTGAGAATTATTTCATCCTCTGTGTCCGTTATGAGTTCACACTCCACTCAGGTCAGATAAGGACCAATTAGATTCTAATGGCCCGGCCGGGACTTGAACCGTTCACACTCCACTCAGGTCAGATAAGGACCTCGATTACATCCATCGCCGCCCGAACTCGTATAATCGTTCACACTCCACTCAGGTCAGATAAGGACCTAAAGGGACAGAAATAACACTCCCATGAGTAACGGGTTCACACTCCACTCAGGTCAGATAAGGACGTAGGTAATAAACCATTTTTAAACCGGGAGTAATTGTTCACACTCCACTCAGGTCAGATAAGGACCCATCTTGGAAACTCATGATATCAAAATTTATCTCAGTTCACACTCCACTCAGGTCAGATAAGGACTTACCTTTTTAGGTGAGTGAGTTAAAACATAAAAGGGTTCACACTCCACTCAGGTCAGATAAGGACCGACGGGGTTAAGTTATTGATAATGACCCGTTTCAACCTTTTCAGATAGGGGCGTTTTTCGGAATTCTTCCAGCAGTGAAGTGATTGATTCACAATGCTTTACATGTATTCCTGACCCGTTTTCCGTTATTTATATCCCCCACCTAAAAAGGACCTTCCCACCAGCAGGTGGCAACTTCATTAATTCGACATTATCCAAGCATTAACCCATCTTCCGGGTCGATTTTGCAAATATAACATGCCCATCTCATTCACACCTATAAACTTCTCCTCCCCTGCATCAATTCCCGACCTTTCGGCTCTTATACCACCTGCTCACCCTCCCCGAAGGGATAAGGCGCTCCGGATTTCCCCGTCTATTTCCAGCAAACCGACTGATTGTTTAAAACGAGTTCGCCAAAGTATAAAGCAGAGCGCTATATGAATGTGTCCAGCGGGTCCTCCGTATTGGTCAGAATTTCCCTTTTGAGTTTGACATCCTCCCGCAGAATATAGATTATCACGCTGTCGCGGTCTCTATCCACAACTTTCAGAATCTCCTTCTTGAGTTTTTCGAGCCTGGAGGGGGTTATATCTCCTTCGAAAACGGATTTCTGTATATGGTGAAGATATTTTCGGGCAATTTTGCGCACCGTATTCAATCTGTTCTGGTCTTCCTGATTGTCCGTGGCTATATCATAAATCAGTATTACCCTCATTTCACCACCACGCCCTCAGCGCTCTGTATTTCTGCTCACCTATCAGGTGCTTAATCAACTTGTACAATTCCAGCCTTATCAATTGCCGTATCGAGACCTTTCTCTTCAGAGCGGGATGGGTATAGGTGGTTTTAATCAATCTGTCGAATTCTTTCAAAAACTTCTTTCGACCGCTTTCGCTCAAATAAGTGTGGTTCAGGTCCCGCTCGAAATCCGATTCCCCGATTATGTTCTGCCCGATTACACGCAGAATAATTCGGTCCGATACTATGGGTTTGAATATTTCCGCAATGTCCAGCGATAGGGAGAATCTTCTGGTGGAGGGCTCGTGCAGATAACTTATGGCAGGATTCAGGGGAGTGTGATAAATTTCCTTCAATACTGAGGCATATACGAGGGAATTACCGAATGATATGAGCGCATTCAATGGATTGGATGGCGGTCTCTTCGTCCTTTTGCCGAATTCCCATCCCGTGAGTTTCTCCATTTCTTCATAATATGCTTTCCTGAATTGGGCTTCCAGACTCATAAGCACCTCTATATCCCTTACCCTGTCCAGGACGCTCAGGTCGAAATTCACCGCAATATTCCTCATGGAATTGGCTATGGAGCCCCTGACGAATTCCTTTGCGAGATACAGTCGCTTATTTTCATCCATGTAATGCTCCGCCTGTTTTACCACCAGGAATCCGGACACAGAGGATTCGCGCGGAACGAAACTGCCCGAATACCACCCGTAATAGTTGAAAAAGTGCACCACGATACCCTTGCTGGAAAGAAAATTCAGCAACTTCGTATTGAGGGATACTTCCGAGAGGATAAAAATTTCCTCCACGTCTTCCACGGGAATGAATTTCTTTTCCCTCTCATTCTGAAACAGGAGAGTATTTTCCCTTCGAGACAGGGTTCCGTGGCTGAAAATATAATAAACCCTGCCCATTCAATCAAATTTTAAATGCTGTGTGGGAGGATAAAGTTCGAAAGATTCACATCGAAAAGGATGGCGATGCGAAAATACCTACTCAGGAAACGGATATCGACTCCGTCGGGAAATTCATACGGATTATACCCGGGTCCATGTTTCTGAGCAGGAATTCGAATATTACGGTGGCGGGATTCGAAAAGAGGTCTGGAGAGTCCGAAAATCGTCAAACTTGGTCTTTAAACTTGAAATATGAGAATTGGGACCATGGTTTTAATCTGGATTTCTGCACTGGTTTTTGCCGTATTCGGTTTTTATGGCCTCTTCTGGAATGGGAAGGATGACCCTCTGGTGGGATGCTGCCTGATATTGGTGTCCCTCGTTTTAGTCGTGCTTAATTTATTTCTGGTCTATCGGGAAATGAAGAAAGAAGAACTCCGGACCCATAGGGAGAAACTTTTTTCACTTCTGGAAACCAATGGGCAGAAGATAGAAGACTACAGGTCGAAATATTCGGAGTGCGTCAAAGCGATGTGGAACGAATTCGATAAGACTCCTGAGTACAATATTGACACTATTGTTGCACTTATTGATAGGGCATGCGCAGGAGACAAACAAATTCTCGAGAAACTGCTGGAAGAGCGGGAGGAAATAATCAGAGCTCTCGTGCGGGAAGAGACCTCCGATTCGGATTCCTGCTGATTTATTTGGTAAATTCTGGCTAACGGAACGGTTTAATTCCACGAAACCGGTAATTCCCCTATTCCTTATCCGTTAAAATTATCGGCAATGTCGGAAGGTGAACTGGATATAACCCGTATTCGAAACATGGGCTTTGCGGCCCATATTGATGCCGGAAAAACCACAGTTACTGAGAGGGTTTTGTTTTATACGGGCAAAATACATCGCATGGGGGAGGTGGATGAGGGGTCTGCCACGACGGACTGGATGATACAGGAGAAGGAGAGGGGAATAACGATTCAGTCCGCGGCCACCACAACGTACTGGAGGGAGCACAGAATCAACATCATAGATACTCCCGGCCATGTGGATTTCACCATAGAAGTGGAGAGGTCCCTCAGGGTTCTGGATGGTCTGGTGGTCATATTCTCGGCTGTGGAGGGGGTGGAGCCTCAGAGCGAGACCGTATGGCATCAGGCTGACAGGTACAGGGTCCCTCGAATTGCTTTCATCAATAAACTGGACAGGATGGGGGCCGACCCTCTGCGGGTTGTGGAACAGATGAAAAATCGTTTGACCATTCCACCCCTTGTGGTGCAACTCCCCATTGGACTGGAATCGGAATTCGTCGGTGTCAGGGACCTCGTCAACAGAAAGAAATACTACTGGGATATAGATGAAGTGGGATGGGAGTTTCGAACGGAAGAACTGGAACTCTCCGGTGAGGACCTGAATTACTACGAGGAGATGATTCTGACCCTCGCCGACTTCGAGCCCCAAATCCTCGAAGAGTACGAAGAGAAGGGATACGTGGAGCCGGCCCTTCTGAAGAAAGCCATAAGGGAGGCGGTGATAGAAAGGAAACTGGTTCCCGTTCTTATGGGGAGTGCTCTTAAGAATAAGGGTATCCAGCCCCTTCTGGATGCCATAGTGGACTATCTTCCATCCCCTGCAGACCTTCCTCCAGTGGAGGGGGTGGATCCTCTGACGGGGGAGAAGATATACAGGAAACCCCTCGATTCCGAGCCATTCTCCGGACTCGTGTTTAAGGTGCAGGTGGATTCCGAAAGCAAGAAGGAACTCTTTTACGTGAGGGTGTATTCCGGAAGGGTGCGGGTCAATCAGAAGATACTGAACACCACCACCGGGGAGGAGCAGAGGCCGGTCCGCATATACCTGATGCATGCCAACAGGAAGAATGCCCTGAGGGAAGCAAAAGCCGGAGATATAGTGGCATTCGTGGGATTGAAGAATACCCTCACGGGACACACCCTTTCCGATAAGGATAAGCCCATTTTGTTCGAAGGGCTGACGTATCCGGAGCCCGTCGTCTCCATCGCCGTGGAGCCCCGCAGCTCCCAGGACCAGGATAAACTGGATGAGGCCCTGAGGCTCCTGATGGAGGAAGACCCAAGTCTGAAGGTCAGGCAGGATGAGGAAACCGGTCAGACCATCCTGAGCGGGATGGGAGAGCTGCAACTGGAAATCATTACGGATAGGCTTAACAGGGAATTTAAGGTCCCCGTGAGGGCCGGAAAACCACAGGTCACCTACAGGGAAACCATACTCAGGGAAGTGACTGTTGAGGCGGAGGAGACGAAGGAAATCGGCGGAAGCAGGCACTATGGTAAAGTGAAAGTAACGGTTCGGCCCAGGGAAAGGGGTAAAGGTAATGCATATACCATCGCCGTTGAACTGCCTCCCGACTACGAGGAAATCGTGGTGGATACCATAAAGGAGATGTTCGACTTTGGACCCCTTATGGGATATCCTTTGGTGGATGTGGAAATAACCCTTGATGCTTTATACTTTACCGCCGACACAACGCCCTTAGGGGTGCATCTCGCGCTCCGAAAGGCGTTAATGGAAGCCTTCCAGAAGGCTGAAGCGGTGCTTCTGGAGCCTGTTGTGGAGGTTGCCGTAATCGTCCCCGGGGAATTCCTGGGGAATGTGGTGGGGGACCTGAAAGCCAGAGGTGGCGAGCTCAGGGGAATAGACCAGGCCACCGACAGGTTGCAGGAGGTGAGGGCCCTGGTACCCCTGAGGAAGATGTTCGGATATGCCACCCACCTGAGGTCCCTTACGCAGGGGAGGGCGAGCTTCTGGATGAGGCTGGCCCACTTCCAGCCTGTGGATAGGAAGGAGATGGAAGACATATTTTGAGCCATAAAGAGAGGAAAACAAGGAGGAATGGGAGATGGCCAAGGAGAAATTTGTTAGAACGAAGCCTCACGTGAACGTGGGTACGATAGGTCACATTGACCATGGTAAGACCACTCTTACCGCCGCTATTACCAAAGTACTTGCCACCAAGGGACTTGCCCAGCCACTGGACTACGATGACGTGGCGAAGGCTGACGCCAAGATGTTCAGGAGGGACGCAACCAAGATACTGACCGTCGCTCTTTCCCACGTCGAGTACGAGTCTGAAAAGCGCCACTATGCCCACATCGACGCTCCCGGACACGCTGACTACATCAAGAACATGATCACCGGTGCTGCCCAGATGGACGGTGCCATACTGGTAGTTTCTGCTGTGGACGGTCCCATGCCCCAGACCCGCGAGCACGTGCTTCTGGCAAGGCAGGTTAACGTTCCCGTTATCATACCCTTCATAAACAAGGTTGACCTGGTGGACGACGAGGAGCTCCTCGAACTGGTCGAGCTCGAGGTGAGGGAACTCCTGTCCAAGTATGGCTACGATGGTGATAATGTGCCCGTCGTCAGGGGCTCTGCTCTCAGGGCTCTGCAGAATCCCTCCGATTACGATGACCCCATCGGTGCCGGTGCAATCCTGAAGCTCATCGAAGTTCTGGATGAGTACGTGCCCGAGCCCGAGAGGGAGGTGGACAAGCCCTTCCTTATGGCGATAGAGGACGTGTTCTCCATTACCGGACGTGGAACTGTCGTCACCGGTAAGGTGGAGAGGGGTGTTCTCAAGCCCGGTGAGGAAGTAGAAATCGTTGGATTCAGGCCCGAGCCCATAAAGACCGTTGCCACTTCCATCGAGATGTTCCGTAAGATTCTGGATGAGGCTCTGCCCGGCGACAACGTGGGTGTCCTCCTGAGAGGTGTTGGCAAGGACGATGTGGAGAGGGGAATGGTTCTCGCAAAGCCCGGTTCCATCAAGCCCCACACCAAGTTCAAGGCTGAGGTTTACGTTCTGAAGCCCGAAGAGGGTGGAAGGCACACTCCTTTCTTCAACGGATATAAGCCCCAGTTCTACTTCAGGACCACCGACGTTACCGGAACCATAAAGCTGCCCGAGGGTCGTGAGATGGTCATGCCCGGCGACAACGTGGAACTGGAAGTGGAACTGATTGCTCCTGTCGCTCTCGAAAAGGGACTCCGTTTCGCTATTCGTGAGGGTGGAAGGACTGTTGGTGCTGGAATCATCACCGATATCATAGAGTAAGAGCCATGATTAGCGGCAAAATAAGGATTAAACTGAGATCCTTCGACCCTGCGCTTCTGGATAAGTCGGCAAAGAAGATTGCTGCTGCAGCAAGATCTACGGGGGCGGAGGTTTCCGGCCCCTTTCCCCTTCCTACCAAGAGGACCCTCATTGCGGTGATACGCGGTCCCCATATCGATAAGAGGGGCCAGGAGCACTTCTGGTTCAAGCGCCATCAGAGGCTGATAGACATAAAGAACATAAATCAGGAGACCATAGAGAAGATTTCCAAGCTGGACCTTCCCGCAGGTGTCGATGTAAAAATCGAGGTGATAACATGATAGCGCTACTTGGTGAAAAGGCAGGGATGACTCGAGTCTTCGATGAGGAGGGCAGGGTCATTCCGGTTACGGTCATCTACTCCAAGCCCAACTATATAGTGGATGTCAGGACCGAAGAGAGGGACGGATACAGTGCGGTGGTTCTCGGATATGGGGATGTCCGTATAAATAAACTCACCCTCCCCGTAGTGGGGAAGTTCTATCGCAGCGAACTCAACAGGATAAAGAAGTCCCTCTCCGATAAGGAGACCCTTGCCCTCTACAGAGAGGCCCTGGGTAAGGAGTTCTCCGATAGGGAGAGGTTCATCAGGGAAAAGGGCCTGGATAAAGTGCTCTACTTCGCCGTAGAGTACTTTAAGATAGACGAAGATACCAGCCTTGATGAACTCTTCCCGGAGGATGCCGACGCTGTGGAGATAATGAAGCCCTTCTTCAAGTTCCTTATAGATAAGGAGAACGAGGAATCCCTGAAGGCAAAGGAATCGGGAATTGCCAAGGAGTACGTCCATATCACCCTTCCTGCCCGCCATATAAGGGAATTCAGGACGGAAGACGTTTCCTCCTACCAGCCCGGAGATTACCTGACTGTTCAGGCTTTCGAGGGCATAGAGAAAGTGGACGTCATAGGAAGGAGCAAGGGAAGGGGCTTCACCGGTGTCATGAAGAGGTGGAACTTCAGGGGTGGTCCAGGAGCCCACGGAACCAAGTTCATCCGCAGACCCGGTTCCATAGGCGCGAGCACATACCCCGGAAGGGTGATAAAGGGAAAGAAGATGGCCGGACACTACGGAAACGAGAGAGTTACCATAATCAACCTCAAACTGGTCTCCATAGACCCCGAGAACAACCTTCTCCTGGTGAAGGGCGGTATCCCCGGACCCAATGGAAGCGTGGTAATGGTCCGAAAGGCTAAAAGGAGTGCATAATCATGCCGAAAGCACCTGTTTTCAAAATTGATGGGACGAAGGTGGGGGAGGAGGAACTTCCCGAGGCCATCTTCGGTGTCAGGCCGAAGGTGACTCTTATATGGGAAGTCGTTAAGATGTACCAGCACAATCAGAGGCAGGGAACCCACCATGCCAAGACCCGTGCGGAAGTGAAGGGTTCCCGCAGGAAGATATGGTCCCAGAAGGGACTGGGAAGGGCAAGGCATGGTGACAGGTATGCCCCCATCTTCGTGGGTGGTGGAAAGGCCCATGGACCCAGACCCAAGGAGTACTATTATCGCCTTCCCAAGAGGGAACTCAAACTGGCCCTCAAGATGATTCTCTCCGACAGGGCAAATGAGGAGAAGATTTACCTCTTCGAGAACTTCGACCTGGGAGAAATCAGGACGAAGAATATAGCATCCCTTCTCGAAAAGATAGCCCTCTCCGGCAAAAAGGTGCTGTTCGTTCCTGCAGAGCAGAACAAAAATCTCTACCTCTCTGCCCGCAATATTCCAGACGTGGAAGTCATGCCCGCCTCCGATGTGAATACGCTTCACGTGGTCTCCCATGAGTATATTTTGCTGGAAAAGTCTGCTGTAGATAAGTTGAAGGAGAGGCTGTCATGAATCTGCACGATGTAATCAAGAGGCCCATTTTGACGGAAAAGGCGCTGAAACTCAGGGATGAGCAGAGGACCTATGTATTCGAGGTGGATATCAATGCGACCAAGGTGGATATAAAGAGGGCTGTGGAGAAACTCTTCGGTGTCAAGGTGGAGAAGGTCCGCACTCTCATAGTCAAGCCCAAGCCCCGCAGGAATATCCGTTCCAGGAGGCACGTGGGATACACCCGTCACTGGAAGAAAGCCTACGTGAAACTCAGGGAAGGGGAGAAGATAGACCAGTTAGAAGGAGTGTAAATCATGCCGATAAAGAAGTTCAGGCCCTATACGCCCTCGAGGCGTTTCATGGAGGTCATAGATTATTCGAAGTATATAACCAAAGAGGAGCCTGAGAAGTCCCTCACGCAGCGCCTCCGTAAGTCTGCTGGAAGGAATAATCAGGGAAGGGTAACCATTCGCTTCCGCGGTGGTGGAAACAAGAGACTCTACAGGATAATCGATTTCAAGAGGGACAGATTCGACGAGCCCGCAAAGGTCCTTTCTATCGAATACGACCCCTACAGGACTGCTTTCATAAGTCTGATTCAGTACCCCGATGGCGAAAAGCGCTACATCATCGCTCCCGAGGATATAAAGGTGGGGGATGAGGTCATATCCTATTCCTATGAAGCCCTGGAGAGCAAGAAACTGGAGCCCGAAATCAGGAGCGGAAATGCTCTTCCTCTGAAGTTCATTCCTGAAGGTATTCCCATACACAACATCGAGCTGATTCCCGGACGGGGTGGTCAACTGGTGAGGGCTGCCGGAACCAGTGCCGTCATCCTCTCCAAGGAGGGCAATTACGCATTCGTCCAGTTGCCCAGCGGAGAGATTCGTAAGATTCACGTCAAATCCAGAGCCACCATCGGACAGGTTTCCAACGTGGACTGGGAGAACATAAACTGGGGTAAGGCTGGAAGAACCCGCTGGATGGGACGCAAGCCCCACGTGAGAGGTATGGCGATGAATCCTGTGGATCATCCTCTGGGTGGTGGTGAAGGAAGGAACAAGGGTAAGATTCCCAAGAGCCCCTGGGGATGGATTGCCAAAGGTGGAAAGTTCCGCAGACCCCGCAAGCCTTCGGATAAGTTCATCGTAAAGAGGAGGGGTAAGTAATGGGAAGGTCCATTAAGAAGGGGCCGTACGTGGACCCCAAGTTGCTCAAGAAAGTCAGGGAGTTGAACGAGAAGGGTGAGAAGAAGCCCATTAAGACCTGGTCCCGCAGGAGTACCATACTGCCCGAATTCGTCGGACACACCTTCATGGTGCACAACGGTAAGAAATTCATCCCCGTCTATGTGACTCAGGACATGGTGGGACACAAACTCGGCGAATTCGCACCCACACGATTCTTCGGTGGCCACAAGGATAAGACTGCCAAGGTAAAGGGAGGAAAGTAATATGATTCTGGTTGGAAAGGCTCATCTGAGAAGGGTGAGGATTTCTCCCAAGAAGGCGAAACTGGTGGCCGACATCATCAGGGGAATGGATGCCAAGACAGCCATGGAGACTCTCCAGTTCACCCGCAAGCGTCCCGCTGTCTATTTCCTCAAAGCCCTCAAGTCCGCGATAGCTTCCTACAGGGAAAAGGCCGGTGCAGATGCTGTGGACCTGGAGGACCTGATGGTCTTCGCCAAGGTGGACAAGGGACCCCAGTGGAAGATACTCAAACCCGCTGTTAAGCCCATGAGGTTTGGTGGATATGCCACCTTCACCCGCAGAACATCCCACCTGACAGTTCACGTGGTGGAGAAGAAGGACTGGGAAGCATATAAGGAGGCAATTAAGTTGCCTTATAACAGGAGAAAGGAGGTGCTTAAGTAATGGGCCAGAAAGTCAATCCCATAGGGTTCAGGCTTGGAATAAATAAGGATTGGGAGGCCCACTGGTATGCCTCCGACAAGGATTACGCCAAATTCATACAGGAAGATAACTTCATCAGGGACTACATTCGCAAGAGGTATCCCAACGGCCAGATTTCCAAAATCGTTATCGACAGGGTGGGCGACAAGATAGTCATAAACATCCACAGTGCCCGTCCCGGAGTCATAATCGGGAAGGGTGGCCGCGAGGTGGAGCGTCTGAAAAAGGAACTCTCCCAGCATCTCGGAAACAAGAGGATTGCCATAAACGTTCCCGAGGTCCGGGTCCCCGAACTGGATGCCCAGCTGGTTGCCCAGAATATCGCTCGCCGCATAGAGCAGAGGGCCAATCACAGGCGCGTCATGAAGAGGGCCGTGGAAGTGGCCATGAAACTGGGCGCAAAGGGCATAAGGGTACAGGCAAAGGGCAGGCTGGGAGGTGCTGAAATCGCCCGTAAGGAATGGTACATCAAGGGCAGAGTTCCCCTTCAAACCATCCGTGCTGATATAGACTACGGATACGCCACCGCCTTCACCACCTACGGAACCATCGGTGTCAAGGTCTGGATATACAAGGGCGACAAGGTGGAGAAGCCCACCATCGATTAAAGGAGGCTGTGAGCCATGATGATGCCCAAGAGGGTAAAGTGGAGAAAACAGCGCCGGGGCAGGATGAAGGGCAAGGCCAAGGGGGGATGGTACATTGCCTTCGGCGATTATGCCCTTAAGGCACTGGAGCCTGCGTGGATAACTGCCAATCAGATAGAGGCATGCCGTGTCACCATCGGCCGTAAGATGAAGAAGACCGGAAAACTCTGGATACGCATATTCCCCGACAAGCCCGTCACCAAGAGACCCGAAGGAACCCGTATGGGCGGTGGAAAGGGTAATGTGGACAAGTGGGTGGCTGTGGTGAAACCCGGAAAGATACTCTTCGAAATCGCCGGTGTACCCGAAGAGGTTGCCATAGAGGCTCTCCGCGCTGCCCAGTATAAGTTGCCCATAAAGACGAGGATAGTCAAGAGAAGCGAGGGAGGTGTGTGATGAAACCGCTGAAGGCAAGGGATCTTAGAGAGCTTTCCGATGAGGAACTCATACAGAAGTACAGGGAATTGAAGAAAGAACTCTTCGACATGAGGATAAAGCACAGATTTGGACAGCTGGAAGACACCGCTTCCCTCCGGATAATCAGAAGGAATATAGCCAGGGTTCTCACCATATTGAACGAAAGGGGGATTAAGTTATGAGGAAGCAGAGAATTGGAGTGGTGGTATCCGATAAGATGGACAAAACCCGTGTTGTGGTCGTCGAAAGGTTTAAGAAGCATCCCAAGGTCCGCAAGTACATAAAGGTGCGCAAGAAGTTCTATGCCCACGATGAGAACAACGAGACCCGCGTTGGCGATGTGGTTCTTATAGAGGAGACCAGACCCCTTTCCAAATTGAAGAGGTGGTACATAAAGAAGATTATTAGAAGGAGCGAGGAGTCATGATTCAGGACTTTACATGGGTCAAGGTGGCAGACAACAGTGGTGCTCAGGAGGCAATGATAATAAGGGTTTTGAAGGGCTCCGGTAAGAAGAAGGGAAGGGTTTCCGCCACCGTTGGCGATATCGTGGTCGTGACGGTCAAGAAAGCCATTCCCAATTCCGATATTAAGAAGGGTACCATACACAGGGCTGTTGTGGTCCGCACGAAGAAGGAAGTCCGACGTAAGGATGGCTCCTACATACGATTCGACGATAATGCGGTCGTCCTCATCAATCAGGCTGGAGAGCCCAAGGGAACCAGAATCTTCGGACCGGTCGCCAGGGAACTCAGGGATAAGGGCTTTATGAGAATCGTTTCTCTCGCTCCGGAGGTGTGGTGATGGCTGCAAAGATAAAGAAGGGCGATTACGTGGTGGTGATTTCCGGCAGGGATAAGGGTAAGAAGGGCAAGGTCCTCAAGGTCATATACGACGAGAAGACCAGGAAGCCGGTCCGCGTCATCGTGGAAAAGGTTAACATGGTTGTTCGCCATCAGAGATTCATTTCGGAGAGCAAGCCCCACGGGAAGGTGAGGAAGGAGGCTCCCATTCACATAAGCAACGTCATGCTCATCGACCCCAAGACCGGAGAGCCCACCCGCGTCGGATTCAAGATAGTGGACGGGAAGAAGGTGAGGTACGCCAAGAAGTCAGGGGAGGTGATTGACTGATGGCAAAGGCAAGGTTGCAGAAGATATACGAGGAACAAATCGTTCCCAAACTGATGAAGGAGCTGGGATACAAGAATAAGTACGAAGTTCCTCGAATCATAAAGATTGTGGTTAACTCTGCTCTGGGTGAGGCTGTCGAGGACCCCAAGATTATAGACCTCGCAGCAAAGGACCTGGCCATGATTACCGGCCAGAAGCCTGTGGTTATCCGCTCCAAGAAAGCCGTTGCAGGATTCAAACTCCGTAAGGGTGTTCCCATCGCTCTCAAGGTTACCCTCAGGAAGAATCGGGCCTACGATTTTCTTGACAGGCTCATCAACTTCGCCCTTCCCAGGGTGAGGGATTTCAGAGGTCTTCCCAGAGATAAGTTCGATGGGAGGGGGAATTACAACTTCGGAGTTGATGAGCATACCATCTTCCCCGAAATCGACATAGATAAGGTGCAGAAGGTCTTCGGTATGGATATAACCATCGTTACCTCTGCGGAGACGGATGAGGAAGCCTACAAGTTGCTGGAAGCATTTGGCTTTCCATTTGAAAGGAGGGAATAAGTATGGCAACCAAGGCACAGATAGAAAAGGCGAAGAGAAAGCCCAAGTTCAGGACCAGAAAGAGGAATCGCTGCAAGAGGTGCGGCAGAGACCACGGTTACATAAGGAAATTCGGACTCTGCCGTATCTGCTTCAGGGAACTGGCCCTCGAGGGCAAATTGCCCGGAGTGGTTAAGGCCAGCTGGTAAGGAGGAACTGCCATGATGACGGATAAGATTGCCGATATGCTCATCAGAATCAAGAATGCCCAGATGAGGGGTAAGGAAGAGGTGGAAATATATCCCTATTCCAGGCTCAAGGAGGCCATTCTCAACGTCCTCAAGAGGGAAGGCTTTATCCTGGATTACGAGGTCATAGACGATGAAAATCCGGCCAGGAGGAAGATAATCGTTAAACTCAAGTACTATCCCGATGGCTCTCCCATGATTACGGATGTTCGCAGGGTTTCCAAACCCGGCAGGAGAATCTACATGGGTTACAGGGAGATACCCAGGGTGATGAATGGTCTGGGCATCGCCATCGTTTCCACTTCCAAAGGCATACTCTCCGACAGGGAAGCCAGAAAGATGAAGGTGGGTGGAGAAGTTTTAGCGGAGGTCTGGTAATATGTCGAGACTTGCAAAGAAGCCCATAAGGGTTCCCAAGGAAGTGACCGTGGAGATAGATGGGACCCGGGTTAAAGTTAAGGGTCCCAAGGGGGAACTTGAAAAGGTGTTCCACCCCGATGTAATCATTGATTACGATAAGGAGAAGAACGAGATATGGGTAAGGCGCCTGAGCGATGAGAAATTCCACAAAGCAATACAGGGAACTGTCTGGAGAATCATAAACAACATGATTCAGGGTGTCGTTAAGCCCTATCGCAAGGAGCTCGTGGTCGAGGGGACGGGTTACAGGGTTGCCCTTCAGGGAAGGAAACTCATATTCACTGTCGGTTATTCCCACAATCCCGAATACGAGGTTCCTCCAATGGTGGACGTGAAGGTGGAAGGTCAGAATAAGATAATCCTGGAATCCCCCGATAAGGAAAAGATAGGGATGGTCGCTGCCCAGATAAGGGATATAAAGCCCCCCGACCCCTACAAGGGCAAGGGTATCCGTTATGCCGACGAGCAACTCAAACTCAAGCCCGGTAAGGCTGGAGCCAAGTAAGGAGGAGATGCCATGTCTGTAAAGATAAGGGAAAAGCACCTCGCAAAGGACAGGGCCCTCAAGAGAAGAAAAAGACATCTAAGGGTTCGCAGGAAGGTTAAGGGTACTCCCGAAAGGCCCAGGCTGGTGGTCTTCAGGAGTCATAAGCACATCTATGCACAACTGGTCATCGATAATCCGGTTGGACCTGCCACTGTGATAACTGGAGCATCCAGCCTTTCCCCCGAAATCCGGGATGAGGTTAAGGGGAAGACCAAGACCGAAGCTGCGAAACTGGTCGGACAACTCATTGCGAAGCGGGCTATCGAAAAGGGTTATAAGCAGGTGGCTTTCGACCGCGCTGGATATAAGTACATCGGCAGGGTCAGGGCTCTTGCAGAGGGAGCCAGAGAGGGTGGACTGGAGTTTTAAGGAGGTTTCGTTATGGAAGGGAATTTCACCGAAAAGGTGGTCGTAATCAAGAGAACTGCAAAGATGAGGGCGGGTGGCCGTACCTTCAGGATGTCCGCCTGGGTGGTCGTTGGAGATGGTGAGGGAAGGGTCGGTATAGGTCACGGCAAGGCGGCCGAGGTTCCCGATGCCATTGCCAAGGCCCTCAGGAAGGCCAGAAAGGATGTCAAAAAGGTGGTCGTAATCAATGGCACCCTGCCCCATCCCGTTTACGTTAAGTTCGGGGCAATCAAACTCCTCATGAAGCCTGCCGCCCCCGGTACTGGAATAATCGCTTCCCAGCCCGTGCGTGCTGTTCTGGAGGCTGCCGGATACAAGAATGTTCTTACCAAGGTCCTGGGAAAGTCCACCAATCCCGTTAACCTTCTGAAGGCAACCATGGAAGGACTCATGATGCTCAAAGACCCCAACTACGTGATGCGCCACAGGTTCCCGGATAAGTACGAGAAGAAGGAGCAAGAGGCAAAGGAGGAGGTGAAGGCCAATGAAGAAGCTCAGGATAACGCTTAAGAGGAGCCTCATAGGTATGCATGGGAAGAACAAGAAGATAATCCGCTCCCTCGGTCTCAGGAGGATTAATCAGACTGTTGTTCAGAAGGACACTCCATCCATCCGTGGTATGATAGAGAAGGTTTCGCAGTATATAGAAGTGGAGGAGATAGAATGATTGGTCTGCATAATCTCAGACCCAAAAAGGGAACGAAGTTCTATAAGAGGAGAGTGGGAAGGGGACCCGGCTCCGGCTGGGGAAAGACTGCTGGAAGGGGACACAAGGGACAGAAATCCCGTGCCGGTGGTCCCAAGGAGGTCTGGTTCGAGGGCGGACAGACTCCCATATACAGGCGCCTTCCCAAGCGTGGTTTTAAGAATCCTTTTGCCAAGGAGTATCAGATAGTCAATCTGGACAAAATCGAAGAGAAATTCTCCGATGGTGAGGTGGTGAGTATTCAGACTCTGCTGGAAAGGAGACTCATTCACTATACAGACGTTCCCGTCAAAATACTGGGAAGGGGAACTCTTACCAAGAAACTCACCTTCAGGGGTATAGCGAAGTTTTCCAGGAAGGCTCTGGAGATAATCCAGCAGAGCGGAAGCACCATAGAGGAGTGATAACATGTTTAACCAGCCCCAGAACATATTCCAGATTAAGGAGCTGAGGGACAAGATACTCTTCACCCTTCTGATAATCGCCGTCTTCCGTATCGGAACCCACATTCCCGTTCCCGGTGTGGATGCGGCTGCTCTGGCCAAATTCTTCGAAAGCATGAGGGGAACCATCTTCGGGGTTTACGATATCTTCGTTGGTGGTGCTCTGTCCCGTGCATCCATCTTCGCCCTCGGAATAATGCCCTATATCTCCGCATCCATTATCATGCAACTCCTGTCCGCAGCCCTTCCCAATCTCCAGCGTCTTCAGAAAGAGGGGGAACACGGCAGGAGGAAGATAAATCAGTACAGCAGACTCCTGACGGTCCTTGTCGCGGCGGTCCAGGCTTTCGGTATAGCATCCTTCCTCCAGACGGTCAAGACTCCGGATGGTCTTCCTATAGTTCCAAATCCGGGGCTGGGGTTCATGCTCACTACGGTTCTGGCTCTCGTGGCCGGAGCCATATTCGTGATGTGGCTCGGTGAGTTGATTACGGACCACGGTCTCGGAAACGGTGCCTCTGTATTGATTCTCATAGGAAGTCTGGATACGATTCCACAGGAGATAATGAACGTAATAAGGCTGGTTTCCTCCGGTGCCACCAGCTGGATCAATGCCCTCATCTTCGCTGTATTCGTCGTCCTCATAACGGCTGCTGTCGTGGTTGCAACGGAAGTCCAGAGGCGAATCCCCGTCCACTATGCCAAGAGAGTGGTGGGCAGAGGTGTGGTCGGAGGGCAGACCACATATCTTCCTCTTACGGTCAATGCGGCCGGTGTTATTCCCATCATATTCGCGCAGAGTATCCTCATATTTCCCCAGACCATAGCCACGGCCATAACCAATCCCACCATCCGTACCTTCCTGCAGATGTACTTCCAGCCCGGAACATGGCTCTACGATTTGCTGACCTTCATCCTGGTCATCTTCTTCGCATACTTCTACACCTCCGTGGTCATGAATCCCAAGGACATAGCCGAAAACCTGCAGAGGTATGGTGGATTCATCCCCGGAGTGCGTCCCGGTGAGAAGACTGCGGAGTACATAGATAGGGTCATGTCCAGGATTCTCCTGCCTGCGGCTGTGTTCTTCGGACTCGTGGCTGTCCTTCCCTATCATGTGAGCAAGTGGCTCAATATTCCGTTTTACTTCGGTGGAACCAGAATCCTGATTATAGTGGGTGTTATCCTCGACCTGGTGAACAGAATCAACTCCTATCTGGTCATGCGCCAGTACGATGCCCTCATAAAGAAGGGCAAGATAAGGGGGTGGAGAACATGAAGGTGGTCTTCCTGGGACCCCCCGGTGCCGGCAAGGGGACGCAGGTGGAGATTATCTCCTCCCGCTACAACATTCCCAAGATAGTCATGGGCGATATACTGCGCTCCGAAGTCAACAGGGGAACGGAACTGGGCAAAATCGTCAGGCAGTATATGGAGAAGGGAGAGCTCGTCCCCGATGAGATAATCCTTCAGATTATCGAGAAACACATAAAGGGGCTGGATAGTTTCATACTGGATGGATTCCCCCGTACCCTGAATCAGGCGAAGGGACTGGAGAAGATAACGAAAATCGACAGGGTGGTCTATATAGATGTCCCCGATGAGGAGGTGAAGAGGCGTCTCCTTGCGAGGGGGCGTATGGATGACAAACCCGAAGTGATAGAAAACAGGCTCAGGGTCTATAAGGAGCAGACCCAGCCCCTTATAGATTATTACGAGAGTAAGGGGATACTGGTCAGGGTTGACGGTGTTGGTTCTGTGGAGGAGGTCACCGGGCGGATAGAGAGGGCTCTGGGCCTGAAGGGTTAGGGGCTCGGTGACCCTGACTTTAAAATTGACCGGACCATCATGGATGTCCTGAAACGCGTATTCTACTATTTTCTGGGACTCGTAATCGTGGGTTTATTTCTCTTCGTCATCTTCAACTTCTTCCTGATGCCCTGGGTGGTCCGGAAGGGTCAGGAGGTGATGGTTCCTTCCGTTGTGGGTTTGAATGTGGATAGTGCGGCTGCAATCCTGAAGAAAGAAGGTC
>WGAQ01000180.1 GCA_015494735.1 Caldifarciminota bacterium
CCCATGAGCATGAGGGGAATCCACCTGTCCCCCTTCTTCAGAGCCACCGACGGGGTGCCATCATCGAGAATCGCCCTTCTTACCACCATCTCTCTTTATCTCCTCCAGAAACTCCAGGATTGCATGGGTAAAGGCTTCCGGCTCCTCCAGGGCACTGCTGTGGCCAGCTCCCTCTATGATTACCAGCCTGGCGTGGGGTATCATCTCTTTAAGACGCTTCGCTTCTTCCACAGTCCTGGCAATATCCTGATCTCCCACGATTATGAGAACGGGAATCTTTATGTTCTTCAACTCCTCCACCACCGATTTCCTGTTGAATATGGCCCAGGCCAGCTTGTACGAAGCCTCCCTGTCCAGATTGTACCACTTCTGAACGTACTCATCTATGATGTGCCGGCGGGAGGGGTCGTTCAGAATCTTCTTCCCGAACAGGACCTTGACGATACCCTTTTCCACAGCTCTGGGACCGATGAGTCTGAACAGTATGGCCATCAGGCCCCACTTGATTTTCTTTACGAAGGTCTCCGCCTCCGCAGATGTTTCCGCCAGTATGAGTGATTTGAGGAGACCCGGCTGCCTTGCAGCGATTCGCATTCCGATGAATCCTCCCATGGACAGGCCCACCCAGTGGCAGGGTTTCTCCCTGCACCCCATCTTCTCCAGGAACTCCACCGCATCCAGGTACAGCTCGTCCATGTCGTAACCACCGGGAGTGGGCTCGCTCTTTCCCTGTCCCCTCCAGTCGAATGTTATGACCCTGTACCTATCCTTGAGTTTCTCCACCTGATACCGGAACATCTCCCCGTCCATCAGGAAACCGTGGGAGAACACTATGGTCTCATCCCCCTGACCGTGCTCCTCGTAGTAATACTTCGCACCCCTGATTTCGATATACGGCATGGGGAAATTATAAAGAAAGTGGAAAATCGGCCTGCATGCACGGGATAAAATCCTTTAAAATTTTCACCGTCCCGGTGGGGTAGCTCAGTTGGTAGAGCACGGGACTGAAAATCCCGGTGTCGGCGGTTCGATTCCGCCCCCCACCATTCTCTATTAAAATTTCACCTGTGTCCATCTCCGCAGTCCTGGTCAATTACAACAGCTGGCATCTCATAGAGAGGGTTTTGCGGAATCTCCCCGAAGGGGTGGAGAGAATCGTGGTGGACAACGCCTCCAGAAATCCACCCCCCGCCGGGCGGATGGAAGATGTCATCCTGATTCGAAATCGCAGGAACATGGGGTTCGCCGCCGCCCTCAACACGGGCATATCCAGAGCAAGGGGAAAATTCATACTGATTGCAACGCCGGACGTGGACTTCGAGGGCAGGGTCGTTCTGGAACTGGCCCGCTTTCTGGAAGAAAATCCGAAGGTGGCAGCCGTGGTCCCTTCCTCCAGAACCCCTTCGGGAAGGGTCTGGCCCATGGCCAGGATGGTGGACAGGCCCGAAATGTTCTTCCTGTGCGGAAGGCGCTCTCCCCTGTCCCGATTCTTTTCCTCCTGCAGGAGGGACTTCCTGTATCTGGACGCCACGGAACCCACGAAGGTGGAGGCGGTGGTGGGAACCTTCATGATGCTCAGAAAATCTGCCTGGGAAAGCGTGGGAGGATTCGACCCCCGTTTATTCTTCTACACGGAAGATCTGGACATATCCATCCGCCTGAGAAAGGAGGGATGGGAGCTGTATCTCCTTCCCCACCTGAGCATCGTGCACAGGGTCGGTGAGGTGAGAAAAGCCCACTCCCTGTTTGCAGAGACGAAGAGGATAATCTCCTTCTACAGGTTCTTCGTGAAGAATTATCCGGTGATGAGATTCCTGTCCCCCGTGCTGTTCTCTGGAGCCTTTGCGCAGATAGGCTCCATCGCCTTCCGGCACCTGCTCGGCATACCGCCGAAGGACCCCCACTGGTAGGGATTATACTTTGAACCATGGACATGCGAACCGCCAGAATAATCCTCCTGCTCGTGACCATAACATCGGCCGTGGTGGGGCTCGTGGCCTTCACCCTCATGTTCAGAGATATCATGGAATCGAACTTTCAGGGGAGGGATGTGATATTCCTCATAGCGGGGGCCATCTCCTTCTTCATCGTGGGGCTCAACGTGAGTCTTCTTGTAAAGCTGAAGTGAATCACTTCTTCCTTATGAAGTCTTCCCTTCCCATTCTCTTTATCAACTCGAGGGTCCTGGCATCGTGCCTGTATCCGCTGGCGTAAGGGACCTTTCCCCCGAATCCATAGTGCTCATTCAGGAGCTTCATGGAAACCTCCCGCACGTACTTCCCTATCACGGATGCTATGGCTATGGGGTAATAGACCGCATCCCCATCCATGAGGAAGTGTATCTCCATCCATCTGTCCCTGTAAAGGACCCTGTACGCCGAATGCCCCCTGGTCTCCTTGAGGATTTCGAATCTGGTGATTCCCAGAAGGAGGAAGACCTGCACGTAGTACGTATATCCCCCCACTTTCCCCGCCAGAACCACCACATCGTCATCCACCCCCTCAGACAGCTCATGGGCCAGTTCCAGGAAGTACTTCACATCCATCTGGAACTTGTGCATATCCTTCAGGATTCGGTTGAATGCTCTGGGGAATATGGCATACCCCCTGAAGCCGGCGAAACCCGTTCTTTTCCTGTAATCGTGCTTTATCTCCCTGGCCCAGATGGGAAGGGACAGGTCCTTCAGATAGATTTCCCTCTCCTCATCATCTATCAGGAGGTGGAAGTTCTTCGTCAGCAGGTCCCTCCATCGCCTTTCGGGGAGGAAGGAAAGGGCTATTATCTCCCCCTTCGAATACGTATAGGGGAACTTGCGCTTGAATATGGCCTTGCTATCATCTATACCCAGAGGGAGCATCAGCCTATCGATACGGGTGTCGAAGAAGGGGTCTCCATCTCCGATATCGAACATGGCAGCACTTATGACGAAGGGACCCAGAACCGGTCCCAGACCATTCTCGTCTATCCCTATGACCTTCATTTTTCTATCTCCACCAGTTTATCGCGGGAAGACTTCCCGGCCACTATACGAATCCGGCTCTTCGGGACTCCGAAGTAATCCGAAAGGACCTCTATCATCTCCCGGTTGGCTCTGCCCTCCACCGGAGGAGATTTCACCCTAACCAGGAGGAAGTCCCCCATGTTCTCCACCCCCACCCTTCTGGAGCCGGGCTTTACTCTGACCCTGATTTTCACCTCAGGACAAATTTTACGGTCATGGAAACTAAAGCATCGCTATACCCGAAATTTAGGGGGACATACCATCTGGAGATGCAAAGTTCTGGAACATAGGCGCTTTCCCTTTAAAATTGTTGTATGATTGTCTTCATAGTCGAACGTGCTGGTAAGGAAGAACTCCTTAAAATAAGTCGATTGCCATTTACATTCGGGAAGGAAAATGCAGATTTCACCGACCCATCCATGGAAGAGGACCATTTTACCCTGGTGGGGTTTACGGATGGCGAAATTATCGGTATTGCGAACAAAGAGGTCTATGTTAACGGGGAGAAACTGGATGGTGAACTCCACATAAAATTAAACGACGAGGTGGAAATAGGTAACGTTAAACTCACCCTGGTTCAGGTGGACCCGGAAGACATAGAAGTTATAGAGCAGAAACTGGAAGCATTGAGCCAGCCCACCCAGTTCCTCAACATAGACGAAACGGATATAGCATACCTGAAATTCCTATCAGGTCCGGAAGCCGGAAAGATTCTCGAACTGGACCACTCCGGTATAATCGGAAGGGACCCATCCGTCGAATACGTCATAGAGGACCCCTATATCTCCAGGAAACAGGCAAAGATTTACGTCCTGGGAGACAGGTACGAGATTGAGGACATCGGAGGAAAGAATCCCCTCCTCATCAACGGTAAGGTGGTTAAGGGGAGGAAGGAGCTCCACAGCGGGGACGAGATACAGATGGGGAAGACCCGCGCCCTCTTCATCAATCCGAAGGAGAAGCCGGAGAGCGAGATACTGAAGTCCAGAGGAGTCCCCAGATGGGTGTATGGTCTGATACTTCTTATGATTCTGGCCCTTGCCGGACTGGGAACCGCATTCTACTTCTATCAGAAGAACCAGACCTACACCAGTTATATAAACCTGGCACAGGGGACCCTGGGGAGTCTGAACCTCTACGAGACCACAGAGGAAAAGGTGAAGGAATTGCAATCGGCCCTCGAATATCTGGACAAGGCGGAGAAGATAAAGCCCTCCGAAAAGGTCTCCAGTCTGAAGGAAATCACTCAGAAGTACCTGGAAGCCTGGAAACACGTACTGAAGGCGGAGAATCTCGCAAAGGAAGGGAAAACTGCGGAAGCCCTGTCGGAGCTGGAGAAGACGAAGGGAATCCTTATAGACAGGGAAACCGGAGATGACGACCCCTATGTGCTCAAACTTTACGACAAACTTCTGAAAGCCACCCTCATACAGGAATCCTACGCCAAGGCAAAGGTGCTCTTCGAAAGCGGTAAACCGGATGAGGCCCTCCAGATTCTCAACATAGCCCTGAGCAGGGCCCCCAATCATCCACAGCTGGTCGAGTTGAAGAAGATTATCGAGGAGAGCAAGAAGAGCAGGAAGAAGATTACGAAGGAAGAGGCCAGGCGCAAGCTGGCAATGCTCAAAAAGGTAAAACCCGAAAAGAAAACGCGGAAGGAGTCCACCCCTCCGAAGGAAGGGGCCATGGACCTGACCCCCAAACTGAGCATCTCTCTGCCCAAGCCGGAGGAGATGAATCTGGAAGTGGCGCCGAAAACCGGCATCTCCCTGGAGCCCCGTCTGGACTACGATGCCAATCTGAGGAAGGCATACGAACTGGAACACGACCTGGATAAGACCATAAGGATAGCCACACAGGTTCTGCAGGATGACCCCAACAACCACATAGCCAAGTATTACATGGAACTGGCCAGGAGGGAAAAGAAGGCGAGGGCATACGAGCAGAGAGGCGATTATAAGAGGGCTCTGTCCGAGTGGAGGACCATACTGCGTCTGGACCCAAAGAATAAGTGGGCACAGGAAGCCATACTGAGGTTGAGCGTAAATGAGGGCTAAGATAATCGTACTCGTACTCCTGCTGGCCGGAATACTGGCAGGAGTGGGTTATTTCCTCTTCGTATTCAGGGGAAAGACTTCTCCGCAAAACATAGTGGATTTTCAGGAATTCATAAGATTACCCGACTCCACGGAAGTGGCATCGGAGACCACCCCGGCAGAGGAAGAGGAGAAACCACAGCCTCAGGCCCCTCCACCC
>WGAQ01000181.1 GCA_015494735.1 Caldifarciminota bacterium
CTATACTCCTCCTGCCCTTCTCTTTCATGCAGGAGGTCCGTTTCAATCCCGTGGGAATGCTTCACGTGGTCCATCTGGCTCTATTCTGCACCATAATTGCATACATGCTCTATTCCAGAGCTGTTCGAATCGTCTCCCCCACCACAGTAGCCATAACGTTTACTCTGGAGGTGGTCCTGGCCACCATCATCTCCTTCCTGTGGCTGGGGGAGAGGTTTACACCCGTGGAGGGGATGGGTGCCCTTTTGGTCCTTGTGGGTATAACGCTGGCCGGAATTTCCGAGACGGTGAACAGCAGGTCCTGAATGCAGAATTTCCCGACCTTCGGGGAAACAATCGTCCATATACCCGAATTTGCAACCACCATGGGGAAGGGAATGTGCGGAATATGGGACGGGGTTCTGCATAACAGGTCCTGAAGGCGTGTAAGTATTTATCTTTCATGGGGCGATGGACAGGGTCGAATGCGGCCTTTGCTGCTCCAATCGTTCCTTAAGCAGCCGAACTGCCCGGAGTTCGAATCGGGCCTCTTCGTGCAGAGTGGAGGAGTATTCATCTCATCGGTGCAAATCTATTGTCTTTCATGCGATTCTGCATTATAATTTTGACGCCTTATGCGCAGGAAACCCATAAAGGTCCTTATCGGAAAGCCCGGTCTGGACGGGCATGACAGGGGAGCCAAGGTTCTGGCCAGGGCACTAAGGGATGCCGGAATGGAGGTGGTATATACGGGTCTCCACAGGACGGCGGAGGAAATCGTTCAGATGGCTCTTCAGGAGGACGTCGATGTAATAGGAATCTCCATACTCTCCGGAGCCCACATGACCTACTTCCCGAAGATTCTCAAACTGATGAAGGAATACGGGCTGGACGATGTCCTTCTCATCGGCGGTGGCATAATTCCAGAGGAGGATGCCCGCGAACTGGAGAGGATGGGAGTGGACAGAATCTTCGGTCCGGGTGCACCCCTCGAGGAAATCATCAGGTACATAGAGGAATGGTACGAAAAGAAGATGCAGAAGGAAGAAGAAGCCGCCTCCTGAGGATGGCGGAGGAGGCCACGGAAGGCGCCTATGCCCCCTATTCGAAGTTCTACGTGGGGGCGGTGGTGGTGGCATCCAACGGAAAGGAAGAGAGGATATTCACCGGTGCCAATGTGGAGAATGCTTCCTATGGCCTGACGGTCTGTGCTGAAAGGGTTGCGGTCTTCAAGGCGGTGACCGAGGGATATCGCATGATAAAGGAAGTCTATATCGTGGCGAAGGATGAGAGGGGCAACGTGGTGGAGAAGGTGGCACCGTGCGGAGCATGCCGTCAGGTGATATACGAATTCTCCGATGGTGCTGTGATTCACACCCCTTCCGGGAGTTATACCATAGAGGAACTGCTGCCGGCCGGTTTCAGGCTCGATGAGGGGTGATTATCTGCGAAAGCATCGACCGCCATTCCTTTTCCGTGTTTTCCGGACCTCCGGACTTGAAGGATAGGATTAACGCATTAAAATTTCTTTCATGAGAAGAACTTTCCTCGCTCTGTTCGCCGTTGCCACAATTGCAGCATGCTCCATAAGAATAGAGAACCCATCCTCGGGTTCTGAACAAATTGGACAGGGAGAATACATAGAAGCATCCGGCAATATCACTGTTGCTTTTTCCGTCCTTTCTTACAGGGCCATAGAGAGATTCGACAGTACCATTTTCCCCACGGACAGCATTAATGCATTCGCAATAGCCTGGGTCAGGGATACGTTTCAGAACCCCATAGCGTCTGCCCACGTTACCCTGTACGTAGATAGTCTTATTCCGATTCCCATGACTTATGTGGATACCCTGGAGGCATACGTGGCACCCCTCACCTCCTTCTTCGGCAGTTACTATATAGTGGACGTGAGGACGGATGACGGATATCTCAGGGCCAAATTCTGGAATCCCACCGTGGGTATCGACAGCGTGTATCTGGGAGTGGTTCCCGTGGAGGCGGAGGATACTGTGGCTGCACCCATCGATGGGGACGAAATCATACTGGGCCTCTTCCCGCTGGATGACAGGCCCGTCGTCATACTGGAAGCCGACACCCTCCCCCTCTATGCCCCCTACGTGGCCCTCCTGTCCATTCCCATGGACCTGCAGCACGGTACGCATGTGAAGTTCTACAGGGGATTCGCATCTCCCAGGGATACCATTGTTTTCGACTCCGCGATGATAAGCAAACTCTTCCCCTATGATAACATGCAGTACGAGTTTTACGTGGTCGTGGCCAACATAGATACCACCACGAGCATTCCTCCCATCAACATGTTCGATATAAACATGAGCGTGCGCAAACTGCTGGAGATGATGAATCACTCCGGAGTCATAACCATATCCGATGTCTTCAGATTCTACGTGGTGAAGTGATGGCGGTATGACCAGGAAATTCGAACTGATAAATCGGATACTGGACATATTGAACTCCTCCAGGGATCTGGGGGAACTTCTCAATTCCATAAGCTCCATCACGGCGGAGTTGACCGATGCGGACAGCTGCTTCATATACCTGCACGACAGGGAATCCAACGAATTGATTCTCATGGGCTCCTCCGTTATGGTTCCCCGGGTTACGGTGAAACTCAAACTGGGGGAGGGTATAGCCGGAATAGTGGGAAAGGAGAGGAAACCGATAGCCATATCCAGAAGGGCTTACGAGGATCCCAGGTTCAAGGTCTTTCGATTCCTGGAGCAGGACACCTATGAGGCCATACTGTCCGTTCCCGTGGAGTTCAACGGTAATCTGGTTGGAGTTATAAACGTCCAGCACAGGAAGGAGCACAGGTACACCCGCAGGGAGATACTGATGGTGGAGATGATTTCGAAACTGGTCAGCGGTGTTCTGGAGAGGGACTGGCTCTACGAGCAGTACAAGAAGAAGGCGGAGACTCTGGAGAGAATCCTGGAGAGCGTCCTGGTGGGGGATGAGGATTTGATACCACGTCTGGAGTACGTGATAGGAAATATGCTCAAAATCCCGGTAAAGGTTAGCCCATACCGGATAAACTCCGCACCTGTGAAGTCCCGCCACTTCACCGTTCACCTTCCGGAGGGATACGGAATCGATGAGGAGCACAGAAAGGCATTGATGCTCATACTGAATCAGGCGGACCTCATAATGGATAACAGGAAACTTCAGGACGAAATCGAGGAGAGGAAACTGGTGGAGAAGGCCAAGGGGATACTGATGAAGAGGGGATTCAGCGAGGAGGAAGCTTACAGATTCCTGAGGAAGAAGGCCATGGATTCCAGGAAGAAACTCAGGGATGTGGCGGAGAGCATCATACTGTCTGCGGAAATCTTCAATTAAGAGAAACCTTAAGTTTTGCCTTTAACATTGCATATGAAAAGGAGGTGATGCGATGAGAAGGTTCACAATAGCAGCCCTGACGGGCCTTGCACTGGTGGTGTGGGGTTGTAGCGTGGGGAATCTGGTGAATACGGAGCAGATAACCGATGAGGATGTGACATTCGTGGCACAGAGTTCTGCAGATGAAACCAATAACCTTGCCACAGATTTGCAGGACCCCGGCTCCCCCGTGGTACAGAGGTACTACACGGGTGGATTCTTCGTCTTCAGCAACGAGGGAACTTCGAACGACTTCTATGTGGTGCTCGATACCGTATCGGACACCATAAGACTGACATGCGTCTCCCACTCCAACGATGGAAGGATGGACAACGACCACGACATGGTTTATGACCA
>WGAQ01000182.1 GCA_015494735.1 Caldifarciminota bacterium
GCGGGGCCACGCCCTTGTGGCCCCTGTTGAATGGGCGGTGCAGGAGTCGAACCTGCGACCTCCACGATGTCAACGTGGCGCTCTAACCACCTGAGCTAACCGCCCGACAGCAACAAATTTTAAAGGTTCTTCCCTTCTCCTTCAATATGCCACTTTGTCACCTTCGGACATGAAATTGGACGGGGCAGAACTGTGTTTACTGGCATCCTCTTTTGATGAAACCACTCTCCCTGATGAAGGAGAGTTAGGAGCAATAAGTCTCTCGAGAATTCGAGTGCTTCCAATCATGGCCCTGTGAAGATTGAACCTGTCCTTAAGGTCCCTGAATCTGTTTAAGAATTGTACTCTGCTCCCCGTGTTCCAACCCGACGACGAATTTCAGCCCCTTAGAGAGGAGGAAGGAGATGATATTTGATTGCTCCTGCTACAGCCACTTCGTATCTCCTGACTGGTCTGTCTGTTTTCTTCGCCTGTGGTTATGTGTCCGGGATTGTCTGGAACAAAGAGGGCCGGATATTCCCCGGGTCATTGCTGTGCTGGTATCTGTATATGCCTTTGCAGGCCGTTTCAGGATTCCTCCTCGAATCCGGCTGTCCCTATGTCTCTTTCGAAGGGGAATTCCATAACCGTGCCCGGATTTTTGTCCGGAGCTGTCGCCACTTTTTTATCGGGCCAGGAAAGTCCGGGAATGCTCTGGGGTTTTGCTGGAAGGATGGTTCTGTAAATGGACCTCTACATGAACTTTTCCTCTATCTTCTCCGCCGGCAACTCGTATATGATTACTTCGCCTTCGGATGTGAGGGCCGGATTCTCCATGGAGAAGAGTTTCTCCACGATGGTCCTGCTATTCATCCTGTAGTGCCTGGATGCTATGGACAAGAGTCTGTTTACGAATTTCTTCAGGTCGAAGGGGCCCTTCCTGTCCGAGAAGGCTGACAGGACTTCCAGGACCTCTTCTGGAGTGGCTCCCTCCATTATCTCCGGTATTCCCTTCAGGACTGTTGCTTTATCCAGTTCCACTATGTCGAATCCGTAGGTTTTGAGCAGGCTCCTGTCGCTCTCGTTTATCCGGAACTTTATGGGCATGGGGACCGGCAGGGTGATGGATGGAAGCCTCTTCCTGCTGACGATATCGGATTCCAGAATTTTCTTAAGGGCCCGCTGTCTGTGTACGAAGAGGATTTTCGTCTTCGATGGAACCACGATGTACTCCTTCCAGTCGAATACCCCTTCCTCTTTCTTTCCGGTGGAATCCTTTTCGTCCCTCCGGGTGAACAGATTCTCCTCCATGCGGATTATGGTCTTTCTGCCCCTTATGAATCGGGATAGCCTGTCGTAGAACTTGAGGCTCCTCGAGAATCTCACCTGCAGCTTCTGGGGATGCACGTTTACGTCTATGAGGGCGGGTGGAACCTCTATGAAAAGGACGTAATTCTTTATATCGTATCTCCCCAGTATCTCGGTTATCCTGCTGTCCACCACGGGCCGTCTATTCACGAATATCTTCTGTGCTTTTCCGTTTATGTGATAGAGGGTGATGGTCAGGTCTTCTTCTTTCAGTTCCCTCTTTTCCTTAACTCCGTAGATGTCCTCTATCCTCTCGTCCAGGGTTTCCCTTGCCCTGTAGTGCTGGATTTTATTGGAACTGCGCAGATGGAACTCGATGTTCTCGTGGGAGAGGACGTAGTTGAGCCAGGTGTTCTTGATGCGGGTGGACTCGCTCCTCGAACTGCTGAGGAATCTTCTGCGGACCGGAACGTTGAAGAAGAGGTCCTCCACGATTACCGTGGTCCCCTTACCGCACGCGCATGGGCGCATGTCCATCAGGTTTCCCCCCTCTACGTAGATTTCGTATCCTTCCACACCATCCGTGCTGCTCCTGATGTGCATCCTCGAGACGGAGGCTATGGAGTGCAGGGCCTCTCCCCTGAATCCCATGGTGGATATTCGCTCCAGGTCTTCCAGGGTCCTTATCTTGCTCGACCAGTTTTTCTTTATCACGTTGGGTAAATCCTCTTTCGATATCCCTTCACCGTTGTCCACCACCTTTATGAAGGATAGACCGGAGCCCCTTACGAATACTGCTATACTGGTGGCGCCTGCATCTATCGAGTTCTCTATGAGTTCCTTGACGACGGACGATGGAGACTGGATGACTTCCCCTGCGTATATCTTATTGACCACGAATGGGGGCAGGGGTCTGACCTTCATTAGATTAAAATGGGCGGTGGAGGAGTCGAACCTCCGACCTCTCGGTTATCAGCCGAGCGCTCTAACCGCCTGAGCTAACCGCCCTGCTGGACCAAAATTTTAAAGGAAATGGGTGCTCTCTTTCAAATGCACCATCGGTGAGGGTGCTCGGGAAACTGTCTTGTTTTGCCGGTCCCGGGACATTTGAATTGGACATGGAGTCGGAGTTTTCTCTGCTTTTTCGGATGTACCCCGCAGGGAATGGGATTATATCGTCCGATGGAAGTCCCTCCTTCTTTCTGCGGGTATAAAATTAACCAGCCATGAGAGTGGTCAGGAGAATCGGCGAAATGCAGGACCTTTCGGAAGAGTTCATACGGCAGGGGAAAACCATCGGCTTCGTTCCCACCATGGGTTACCTTCACGAGGGACATCTGTCTCTTTTCCGCATAGCCCGGAAGAAGGCGGATATCCTGGTGGTCTCCATCTTCGTGAATCCCATACAGTTCGGTCCAAATGAGGATTATCAGATTTATCCGAGGGACCCGGAGGGGGACCTGAAGAAGTGCGAGAAGGAAGGGGTGGATGTGGTCTTCATGCCCCAGGTGGAGGAGATGTATCCCCCGGATTTCTCCACCTATGTGGAGGTGAAGCATCTCGATGAGGAGCTCTGCGGGAAGTACAGGCCGGGCCACTTCAGAGGAGTTACCACGGTGGTGACCAAACTCTTCAATGCGGTTAGGCCGCATCTGGCAGTTTTCGGCCTTAAGGATGCCCAGCAGTACTTCATCATAAGGCGGATGGTGCGGGACCTCAACATGCCCATAGACATAATTCCCGGTCCCATAGTGAGGGAGCCGGATGGACTGGCCATGAGTTCCAGAAACGTTTATCTCTCTCCCGAGGAGAGAAAGCAGGCTCCAGCGCTATATCAGGCCCTGCAACTGGCGAAGAGGATGATAGAGGAAGGAGAGAGGGATCCGAACAGGGTCATAGATGCCGTCAGGAAATACATAGAGGAGCATGCTCCTCTGGGACGCATCCAGTACGTGCAGGTGGTGGATACCTACAATCTCAAGCCTGTGGATGAGATTAAAGGGGAGGTGATGGTGGCCCTTGCCGTTTTCTTCGGGAAGACGCGGCTCATCGACAATGTAATCGTGTCCACGGATGGGACCACCAACATATACTGACTTCCCCAATTCGGGTCAGGGTATGATTTTTAAGTAGAACGACTTCTATAAAAACACGTAAGTGCTACGGGTTTAAACTTTCGTATGTTTATCATCCTCGTTCTATACAATCCCGTTCAGAATGGGGATTTTGAGCAGTGGAGTTATATTTCGACAACCATTCCTTTCGCCTGGGACACCATAAAGGGTTCGGGGGCATCCTGCACCTGGACACCTGACCCCACTGCATTCATAGGCGAGAAATCCATAAAGATTACATCGGCGGTGGACGTGTCGGGATTCGACTGCGGTATCGCTCAGTCAAAGGTTGTGAGCGAGAATACGGACTATCTTATCAAGACCTGGATTATAAATGGGGATACGACGAGTTATGCCCGCCTATTCGTCCGGTGCTATGATGCGGACGGGAATTTCATCTCCTCCGATTTCGTGGGGATACCTTCATCATCCAGTATATCCGGATGGCAGCAGATAAGCGGCATCTACACCACGCCGACAGGATGCTACTATCTGGATATGCAGGTTCGAATGTATGGGACCGGCAGCATAATCCTGGATGCGGCCAGCATGTTCATCTCTTCCACCTTCGTTCCGGATGAACTGGTGGAAAGTTTCACAACATACGTCCCCGACGGATGGCTGGAGGAGGACCCGGGACTGTCGAGCGGGGGCCTGCTACAGAAGAGGACGAGCGCATGCCCCGTCGATGGGGACTGCTTCGGGACCAAGTACAGGCAGGGACCTTCCGATGATGACCTGTATGTAACGGGACTCGCCTTTCTCCTGACGGACACAATGGACTTCGTGACCCCCACTCCCGAGACCCTCTTCTTCTACTGGAGGACCAGCGACCTTACCCCCGCCAATCCTGAGGACTCCATAAACGTGGAGATTTCCATAGATGGAGGGAATACCTGGAAGCGGATATGGCAGTGGAGCGGAAATCCATCCACCGTTGCTGTGGCTGAGACAGTCGTCCTCGATATTTACAACGACCAGTCCCAGGTGATGCTCAGATTCGCCTTCTACAAGAACAGTACGACTCCTGCGTCCACCAACAAGTATTTCAATGTGGATTCGGTATGGGTGGTCAATTCATACGTGGGCAGATACAATCGCCTCACCAATCCCGGATTCGAACTGTGGCTCTACGATACGCTGGACATGATGGCTGATTACTGGGAGAGGAGGAGCAACAGGGCTCCCTATTCCAACATCGCCCAGTTGTGGATAATGAGGGATTCCACCAATGTGTTTTCCGGCAATTATTCCCTGAAAGCCTTCTTCACCACCACCCAGAATCCCTTCGTGGAGCAAACCCTCGCCAATCCCTTCACGGATGGGTGCGCCGGGCAGCTGGTCAGCGATATAGACAGTTATTCGGTCCACATAAGTGCCCGACTGTACGATGACGACCCCAATGGAAAGGGAAGGATAGGGGTGGTGTGGTACTCCGGAACTTCTGCAATTCAGACCACCTACACGCCCAGCTACACCGTGAATTCCGCCGCATGGCAACTGTTCGAAATATACGATACCCTGAGCACCGGCCCCTCTCAGGGGACTCAGGTGGACAGCATAAACTTCCGCATACGGTTTTACAACGAGGGCACCTTCCCCGATGCGGAGAATGGTGCCACGGTCTATGCGGACAGTGTCAACCTCACGTGGTACTGCTTCGTGGACGACATCACGCCCGTGGATGTGGCGGAGATGTATCCCATGCATCCCATCGTGGAATACATAAGGCACTATGGGGACAGATTGCAGGTGTCTCTCAGGAGTCCGGCCGCGGTCGAAATATACGATGTGGGAGGGCGTCTGATGGAACGCAGGGAGGTGAAGGACAGGGCGTGGTTCCGTCCGGGCAGGGGGATTTTCATCGTCCGAATTGGAGATTTCAGTAGGAAGGTGGTCCTTTACTGACGGCTTAAACTTTTCACATGCTCCTTATACCGCTCCTCCTGTCCCATCCCGATTATGCTGTCGAAATCAAGGCTGTTGGAGACGTTATGCCGGGCTCCATCACTCCCCGCAGAATCGTCCCGCCGGATTCGGGAAAGGTATTCGTCCGCTCCATCGGTTCCTATCTTTCCGATGCGGATGTGGTGATGGGAAATCTCGAGGGGGTATTCGTGGTGGAGGGGAAGCACAGACCCATAAAGTGTTCCGAGAGATCCAGGAGGGCTGGAAGGTGTTACGAATTCGGCATACCCTGGTATGTGGCCCCATCTCTTCGGGATATGGGCTTCACAGTCCTGACCATGGATAACAACCACGTGATGGATTACGGTCTTTCTGCTTATCGCTTCACGGAGAGGCTCCTGGATTCCATCGGCATAACCCCCGTTCCCAGAAGGAGGATAGGGGTCTTTCGCAAGTATATCGTATTCCCGCAGGTGGATGGATGCTTCCGGAATGCTCCCCCTGTGGAGGTTTTGAGAATAGGGGATTCCATCTGTGCTCTGGAGAGGCCGGACATTAAAAATCGCAGGTGGGAGAAGGATATATCCATCGCCATAGTGCCCTTCGGATTCTCAGGCTCTTCCTGGCGCATATCGGATTTAGATGTGGTGGACAGCCTCATCCCCCTCCTGGATAGTCTTTACGATATCGTCATCGTTTCCTTTCACGGCGGTGCCGAGGGGAGGAAGGCCCTGCACGTGAGGGATGAGGTGGAATTCTTCTACGGCGAGAACAGGGGCAACGTGGTGAAGTTTGCCCGCAGGGCGGTGGACAGGGGGGCCGACCTGGTGGTGGGACATGGTCCCCACGTGTTGAGGGCCATGCAAATCTATAAGGGGAGACTCATCGCATATTCCCTGGGCAACTTTCTCACCTACGGGAATGTGAATATCAGGGGGGTCAACGGTATATCGGCCATACTGCACGTTCGCCTTGCCCCCGATGGCCGCTTCGTCGATGGGAAAATAATCCCCGTGATTCAGAAGTATCCGGGAATTCCCGTTTATGACGGAGAGAAGAGGGCCATAGGGCTCATAAAGCGCCTGGTGGAGGAGGATGGATTCTCTGACAGTCTTCTCATATCCGATGATGGGAGCATAGAGATTCCCGGGAAGTAGGGGCTTTCCCCGATTTCCAACAATTTCAGTATTTAACTGACCATTTTTAAACTTGCTTTCCATTTCGTAAAATGCCTTTTTATAGTCATAAGTTCCTTTGAAAAAAGTTTTTGATTTCAAATTTCTTATTCGAAGATGCTTTGGTTCTGGTCATAATGACTTCTTGAAATCCGGTGAATGATTCCTTAAACTTTTCCCGATGCCTCCTCTGTTTCCGATTCTGATTGCACTTCGTGGAATCGTGGTGGATACCTCCGGCTCCCCCGTGCCCTTTGCCTATGTCTCATGCGGAGGTAGTGGCACATATACGGACATGGACGGGACATTTGCCATGGATGATGCATCCTGCGATTCCATAAGGGTGGAGCACATCGCCTACAGGGATACGCTCCTGAGAATTCATGGGGACTATGTTCGAATAGTGCTTCGTTCTTCGGTTGTCGAAATGGGGCCCTCCATAGTCAGGGCCCGATACGAGAGGGTGATTCAGAGCGTTGAAGAGGAGGATGTTTCCGACGGCATCTTCGACGAGCCCCTGATAAATCCGGAGCCCGCACCCTATGGAGCGGGAATCTCCCTTTCCGCCATGCCTCCGGAGTACACCCTCATCCTCGTGGATGGTCGTCCCGTGTATGGGAGGATTCTGGGAGGCGTGGATGTTTTCTCCCTTCCCTTTACGGATGCAAAGAGGGTGGAGATAATGTCGGGCTCGTCTTCTGCCCTCTACGGAAGCTATGCTATCGGTGGTGTTATAAACATAATCACGGGCGGGATCAGGGGAGTTTATGCTTCCTCATCGGGGGATTTCCGCATCAGATGGCCCCTTTCATCCATTTTCGGCAGTTCCATCTACGCGGGCAGGGCGTCGTATTATCCCGTTGTGGTCTATTCCCTGGGGACTTCCATAAACAGCCCCCTTTACCTGCGCGTGGACGCGTCCTGGAAGGAGAACCCCTCCACCGGAGAGAATATAAGCGACGTGAGGGGGTATGTGGATCTGGGTGGGCTTTATCTGAACTACTTTGGCCACGTTTATCGCATAAGGAATGCAGTCAGGAGTTTCACCTCCGAATACCACCTGTCCTGGAGCGATGAAAGGAGCGGGCTCCTGAAGAATGGAGTCATAAAGTGGAGGTATGGTCTGCACGGGGAGTGGATGAAGTCCAGTCTCGTGGATGGATTTCCCTTTTACGGAGAGACCTTCTTCGCATTCGAATACACGCGGAGCAGGTATTCCCTTGCCGGTCGTCTCGTTCTGGATAGCAGGCTCAGGTTTCCCGTTCTGCTTCCGCAGGTCTCAATGGAGACCGGTGTTCTGGTCTTCAATCTGGGGGCCGGATACAGACCCCCGCACCTGAAGGAGATGTATATCCACCTCGATTACCCTGAACTGGGATTCCGCGTGGAGGGAAATCCCGATTTGAGGCCCGAGAAATCCGTCAGTGCTTCGGTCTCTTTCAGTACATCATCCCTCTTTCTGAGCCTGCGCTACAGCAGGATATGGGACTACATAGATGCCGATGTGGGATACTATGACGGCAATGTTCCCGTCTTCGTGTATATGAATGTGGATTCCTACGATGCCATCTCCCACGAGGGGAGGGTGGAGCATTCTGCGGGAGGGTGGAATTTCAGGGCCTCATGGCAGCTGGCCAGAAGCGGATTCGATGTGCCCCCTTACCGCTTCCGGGCCGGGATTTCGTACGGCGGGTGGTCCCTTGAATTCCTGGCATCCGGCCCCACCCGCTTTTCTCCGTCCTATTCCCGGTGGTCCCTTTCGAAGGAGATGGAAATGGGAAGTGTGAAGGTGCGAATCGGGGTGAAAGATGTCTTCAACCAGACTGCGAACCTGAGCGTTCCTTATCTAAAAGGGAGGGAGGTGTATGCGCAGGTTGATTTTTAGCATATCCCTTGTGGGTGCTCTCATCGGATGCGGGGGCACGCAGGTGTCATCCCCGGAGAGCGGTTACGAGTTCGTGAAGGACACCTTCATCGATGTGAATGTGAAGGAGAATGTTGCAACTCTGTCCTTCGACGGTACAGATTACGATTTGCTCCTCCTCACTCTTCCCCTGAAGGTGTACTTCAATGGAGTCTATCTGACGGTCAGGGATCCCTTCATCTTCGTCAATCCTTCCGATGAGGTGGGGGTGGTGCAGGCGGAGGACATATACCAGGCAGCTCTTCCCGATAGCTTTGGAAGGGATACCTTCATCCGTGCTCTTCCGGTGTGGGACAGCAGTCTGAACGGAAGGACCCTCTACTTCAAACTATTCGGAGAAATGGATTCCATTCTGGTAATCTCCATAACTCCCGACTCCCTCGTCCTTCAGAAGAATGGCTCCATATACGTGATAAGCAACTATTCGAATGCCTACCTGAATCTAAATACCATGGAACTGGTTTCCCCTGCAGGGCTCTACGATTCCACATACCACATACGCTTCGAGGGAACCAGCCCGTATCTCAACATCTATTACGACTGGGGTGTGTTCGTTTCCACCACCCTTCCCTACGATACCACCATCATAACCCCTTACGGCAATGCCCTTCATGAGAACTACGATGGGGACAGTCTGTACACCGACGAATACGTTTCATCCATAGGCTCCAGCTGGTACACCGTTAACGAGAATCACATGGTGATACCCGATGACCTGGTCTTCTTCGTGAGGAAGCCCGACGGGAGCATATATGCCTTCGAGGTTCTCGATTACTACAATCAGAACGGGGAGAGCGGATATTTCACCATAAGGTTCGGGAAACTGAAGCAGTGATGGGGGCTTCCGCCCCCCTTTTTAACTGGGTCCGCCTTTCTCCCGAAAGAAATTTCATGCGTATAAACTTTTAAACTCTACAGGAAGGAATCGCATTGGTGGAGATGCTGGAGAAGATTTACAGGGTAATACATGAGAGCAAGAAACCCCTGACTGCCAAGCAAATAGCGAAGAGAGCAGGCATAAAGGATGTCAGGAAGGTTCGACTTGTCATAAAGGATTTAATCCTTCAGGGGAAGGTCTTCGAGAAGAAGAGGGGTTATTATTACAGCGTCGAGAGGGCCGGGCTGGTGGTGGGGGAAATCGAGAGGAAACCTGCCGGGTTCGCATTTCTCATAGTGGCCGATGGCCCCGATATCTTCATTCCTCCCAATCTGGTCAACGGTGCCGTGACCGGAGATGTGGCTCTGGTAAAGCCCATTCGAAGAACGGAATCGGGAAGAATAATTGGAAAGGTGGTGGGATTCGTACAGCGGAAGGTCCATTTCGTGGGCAACTACGAGGATGGATATGTGATTCCCGATGACAGGAGTCTGGCCGACAGGATAAAGGTCCTGAAGAAGTCCATAAAGAAATTCGGCAGGAGACTGGAGAACGATGTAAAGGTCCTGTTCAAACTCATCCGCAGGGGAAAGAAGTTGAGGGCGGAGATTCTGGAGATTCTGGGTAAGAAGACGGACCCCGATACGGACATAAAAGTGGTCATAAGGACCCACGAATTGCCCGAAGAGTTTCCCGCCCCCGTTCTGGCGGAAGCGGAGGCCCTTCCGGATGAGGTGGTCCTGAGCAGGAAGCGTCTCGATTTGAGGGATAGACTTATATACACCATAGACCCGATAACCGCAAAGGATTTCGATGATGCCATAAGCGTGGAGAGGACGGATACGGGATACATCCTGGGGGTGCACATTGCGGATGTGGGCCACTATGTGAAATGGGATACCCCTCTGGACAGAGAGGCCCGCAGGAGGGGAACGAGCGTATATCTGCTGAATTCAGTCATACCCATGCTGCCCCACAGGATTTCCTCCTATCTTGCCTCCCTGAAGCCCAACGTGGACAGGTATGCATTCAGCGTTTTCATGGAACTGGACAGGGATGGTCGCCTCCTATCGTATAAGTTCGCCAGAAGCGTGATAAGAAGCAAGGGGAGACTCGCATACGAGGATGCCCAGAGCATCCTGGAGGGGGGAGATGTGGTGACGGATGTGGCGGAATTTGCCGATGGGGATGCGAAGAAGGCCATAAAGGAGAACCTGAAACTGGCTCTGGAACTGGCGCAGAAGATACGCCAGAGGCGGATGGAAAAGGGGAGCCTGGATTTCGACCTTCCGGAAGCGGAATTCGTATTCGATGAGGAGGGCAACGTCATCGACATCTATCCAAAGGAGAGGTACGATGCCCATAGACTCATAGAGGACTTCATGATTACTGCCAACGTGGCCGTTGCTACCTTCTTCGCTTCGAAGGGACTGCCCACCATATACAGGATACACGAGCGTCCGAAGAAGGAGAAGATAGAGAAATTCATCAGGATAGCATCCGGGATACTGGGGGTCAGAATATCCCTGCCGGAGGACATAACCCCTCTGGAGATAGCCCGGATACTGGAGAGGGTCAAGGGTACCCGCCACGAGAAGCTCATGACCTATCTGCTCCTCAGGAGCATGGCCCGTGCCCGGTATTCGATAGAGAATAAGGGCCACTTCGGCCTTTCGCTGGAGAATTATCTGCACTTCACTTCTCCCATAAGGAGGTATCCGGACCTGGTGGTCCACAGGCTCCTGGCTGCTGCTCTGAGGGGGCGTCCCAAGACATCCCAGGAGTGGATGTTGAAATTGGATACCATAGCCAACCACAGCACCCTCAGAGAGGAAAAAGCCGACAGCGCCCAGTGGGATATATGGGATTTGAAGAAGATAGACTTCATAAGCCGCCACATAGGGGAGGAATTCGAGGGGATTATCACGGGAATGATTCAGGAGGGGGTCTTCGTGGAACTGGTGGATAATCTTGTGGAGGGATTCATACCCCTTCCCGGATTGCGGATGGATGCAGATGGCATCACCGCCATGGACAGGGACGGGAACAGGTACAGGATGGGGAGCAGGGTGATGGTGAAGGTGGTGGAAGCCAGCAAGGACGAGAAGAAAGTGATATTCAAACCGGTCAGATTTCTGGAGGGATAGCGATATGGGCAGGATAGTGAGGGCAAAGTGGGGAAAGGTGGTTCTGATGAGTGCCATAACCACCGATATGGTGGAGGAGGCGCGGAGGATTCACGGCACCAATCCCCCTGCCACTGCTGCTGTGGGGAGGGCTCTTACGGGGCTCGCCCTTTACTCCATGGTCTTCAAGGAGAGTGCCGTCAGGAAGATAGTGATGCAATTCATGGCGGATGGCCCCATAGGGGAGATAACTGTCGAGACCAATATGAAGGGCCATTTCAGGGCTTACGTGAGGAATCCCAATCCCGAATACGAGTTAAAGGGGGAGAAACTGCCCGTCGGAGACGTGGTGGGTACGGGTAATCTTTACGTCTATAAGCATCTGGAGGAGGGCATATATCAGAGTGTGGTTCCCCTAATTTCGGGGGAGATAGCGGAGGACATAGCGTACTTCGTCTATAAGTCTGAGCAGATACCCTCGGCCTTCGCTCTGGGGGTTCTGGTGGATGAGTATGGGAGGGTTAAGGCGGCGGGAGGATTGTGGGCCTATCTGGAGCCCGGTGCCACCGAGGATGAGATTAAAATGCTGGAAGAGAGATTCCAGCACCTTGGAAGTGTGAGCAAACTCGTGGATGCAGGTCTGGACAACCTGGCTCTCCTGAACACCATCTCACGCAGTTATACCGTGGTGGATGAAATGGAAGTGGAGTACAGGTGCTGGTGCAGCCGGGAGAGCGTGGAGGAGGCGCTGGTCTCCCTCGCGGCATCGGAGAGGGAGAACCTTCTGAAGGAGGAGAAGGTGGAGGTACGCTGCCGGTACTGCGGGAAAACCTATACCTTCACCCGGGATGAAATCAGGCAGCTCTTTCTGGAAACCTGAATCAACCGTCGAATATAACATAGTCGTCCTCCAGTATCTCCGGTATCATGAGGAGGGTATTGGGAGTTATGGCGTCCCTTTCTATTTCGAAATCGGTAGCGTAGTAGTTGTTCCTCAGGATTTCCCTGATGGCCTCCCTGCCCTTCAGGATGGTTCCGTCGGCTTTTCTCAGTTCGGCGTATATGATGAACTCTTCATCCACCACAACCAGGCCCACCTCGGGCCCCTTTGCCACCATGATTCCGGTGAGCGTCTTCTTCGTTTCCTTCTGAACTCTCATGTTGCAATTATGTAAAGGGTCTCTTAATGTTTCTCTTAAATGGCCGGAACTGTTGATGGACGGGGATTTTGAGCCCTTTAAAATTTCCCATGCACCTCGATATCCCCTCCGCCTATGAGCGGGTCAGGAAATATGTGAGGAAGACTCCGGTCATTTCCGCCGAGATAGGTACAGCACGGGTGTTTTTCAAACTGGAGAACCTTCAGTACACCGGCTCCTTCAAGGTCCGGGGTGCCTTCAACAAGATTATCAAGCACAAGAGCAGGGTGAAGGGGGTCATAGCCGCTTCCGCAGGAAATCACGCACAGGCGGTGGCGAGGGCTGCCCGGATTCTGGGGATAGATAAGGTGAAAATCGTGGTTCCCAGAAGTGCGCCGGAGATAAAGAAGAGGAATATAAAGCTGCTGGGAGCCCAGCTCATAGTGGAGGGCAGTCACCTGAACGAGAGTCTCAAGGTGGCCAACGAGATAGCCCTTTCCGAGCGCATGACCTTCGTCCATCCCTACGATGACCTGGAGATAATAGAGGGGCAGGGGACTCTGGGAATAGAGCTCATGAATTACGATTTCGATTATCTGCTGATACCTGTGGGCGGAGGAGGTCTGGCATCCGGTGTGTGCACGGCCCTTCGCCAGTTTTCTACCCACTCTTCCGTGAGAATCATAGGGGTGGTGGCCCGCAGTGCACCCTCCTTCTTCTACTCCTTCAAGCAGGGGAAGATGGTGGCTGTGGAGCCGAAGGACACCATAGCGGATGGCATAAGGCTCAAATCCCCCAGCGAACTCACCTTCTCCATTCTGTCCCGATGTATGGACGATGTGGTCATGGTGGATGAATCCGCAATACGGAGCGCAATCTCATGGGCATATTATCATCTGGGGCAGGTGGTGGAAGGGGCCGGGGCTGTCGGTATAGGTGCACTCCTCCAGGGAAAGGTGACCACCAACGGAAGGGTCATGGTGGTGGTGACGGGAGGGAATATCGACGAGAGGACCCTCGATGCTATACTGGATGGGAGCCCCATATAGCGAATACCTTGCCGGGAATGCCCGTGAAAAACCAGTTAATTAATCACTTTTTCCACACGATTCTTTGGGCTTTAAATATTTAGACATGGTACTATTGGCATTGATTTCGCAGGCCGATGCATGGCATTTGAATGTGGGAATCGTGGGGTCCTACGTGAAGTATAAGAATGAGGTGATGCTACTGAAGGCAGGAGCAGGTCTGTCCAGGAAGGTCTTCCCCTTCAAGTACGTGTTCAACGTGTCCGGCTCCTACGGTATGACCGATACGCTCAACACGGAGAATTCTTACAGAGCCACCGCCAACATAGATTACTACATCACGCCGAAGGTGGAACTCTTCACCATGGGCGAGTGGATGACTGACCGCATAGCCGACATAAAGGCCCGTGTCCTTGCAGGTGGTGGTGTCAAGTATGTCTTCTACGAGAACGAATCCGGAGAACTTTCTGTAAGCGGAGCCCTCCTTTACAACTACGAGCACAGGGGTACTCTGAAGCAGAATCTGGCCAGATATTCCTTCCGCATCAAGCATAAGTTCGTGCCCAATGACTTCGTGCAGCTTTCCCTCATAGCCTTCTATCAGCCCAGCGTTACGGACTTTTCCAACGACTACTGGATATGGGGAACTTTCGAAGCCAGGTCCAAGTTGAGCGAGAATCTCTTCCTGAAGTTCACGGTAAACGACCGGTATGAGAATCTCACCCTTCCCAGAAACAACCTGTCCATGGCTGTGGGGCTGGATTATAGATTAGACTTTTAGTTAATGCGCATCCTATGGATAGATGACGAGGTGGGGACGCTCCGTCCCCTTATAGAACTTCTCGAGGAAGAAGGTTACCAGGTGGATACTGCCGAATCCGGACGGGAGGGACTCGAGAAACTGAGGAATGGGTCCTATAACGTGGTTTTCCTGGATTACAAGATGCCCGGAATGGATGGTATCGAAGTTCTGAAACTCATAAGGTCCTTCAAACCCAATATTCCCGTTGTGATGCTCACGATGATGACAGACAGGGAAATCATAGAGAGTGCCATTGGACAGGATGTGTTCGATTACATCGTCAAACCGGTGCAATTCGCACAGCTCATGGCTGTTCTCAATAAACTGCGCCGTCAGGAAATAAAGAACCGCATCGCCGGTCTGGGTATAACCGAAACCTACAACAGGGTCATGACCATATCCGAAACCTACGAGGGATGGATAGAGAAGACCCGTCTCCTCTTCGAAACCCGCCTGAACCTTCCGAAGGAGCACAGGGACGTGATAGATATGGAGATTTCATCCCAGAACGAGAGATTCGCTTCCTGGATAAGGGAGAACTATCCGGACCTCATATCCGATGAGAAATACATCATGTCCCACAACGTGGTATCCCGCAGGATACTGGATGGCCCTCTTCCGGTCGCCATCTTCCTCATAGATGCCTTTCGAATCGACCAGTTCCTCCTTCTCATACGCAAACTCCCTTCCGATATGAATCTGCACATCGATTTCTACATGTCGCTCCTTCCCACGTCCACCCTTTTCGCCCGCAACAGTTTCTTCGCCGGACTGCTTCCCATAGACATCCACAGGAGGCATCCCGGATACCTCCTCGATAATCTTCATGAGATAGAACTCTTCGGCGAATTTCTGAAGGAAAACCACATGGATGTCACCTATCAGGTCAACAAGATAAACGATGTGGGGACCCTGAATCATCTGAAGGTGGCGGGGCGGGATATAGAAATCAACGTCATCAACTTCCTGGATGCCTTCATCCATTCGAAGGCCGATATAGAGGTCCTGCGGGAGGTGGACGATGTGGATACCATAATCACGCTCATAGATGCCTTCATAAGCGGGACTTCTTTCGTGGAGACGCTGGAGAGATATCTGGAGAGGGGTTATCGTCTGGTCCTGACGAGCGACCACGGATGGGTAATCGGGAAGAAGCCCATAGCCATAGCGGGGGGAAAGGATATAACCGATGGACTGAGGTTCAAATTCGGAGATTCCCTCCGATTCATGAGCAGGGACGGAATACTGGTGAAGAATCTGGAGGAGTGGGGCCTTCCCAGGGCATTCGGAGAGAGGCTGGCCCTTGCGGACGATTATGGCTTCTTCGTTTACAAGAGCCGGGAGCACGAGTATGCCAGGCAGTACAGGGGATACGTGCTCCATGGAGGCATATCCCTGGAGGAGATGGTGGTCCCGCTGATATCCGTCTCCGGATAGGGGTCATCGGTGAGTCATTTTTGAATAGAAAACCGACTTTATGCATGAGAAATTATTGATTTAAAATTACTTTGCCATGGTGAGCAGAAAGATTCTCTTTCCGATAATCGCAGTTATTTTCAATACCGGATGTGGAGGTGGGGGGCAGGAGACCACCGCCCCGCAGGAGAATTACCCCTACGTGCTGGCTGCTTCTGTATTAGAGATGGGTTCGGACAGTACGTACCACTCCTATCACATGTGGGTGGTCGGAGGGGTGCCGGTTCGGACATTCCCCCGGGTGTGGATTGGCGGAATTCCTATGCCCTCTTCCTCCATGCAATGGAATGAAGATGCTTTTCTCGTGGGGTATTCGGAGGATTATCCCACTCTGTTTCCCGGACAGGAAGTCCATTTTTCCATAAGGGTGCCCTGCTGTCCCGGAGACACCGTTCAGGATTCTGCTGCTGCCCGCATGCTTCCCATCCCCCGCGTATCCTTAAGGGATTCGGAGGGATTGTGGGTCATGTGGGAAGGGCATCCGGATGTGCGGGAGTACTTCGCCGGTATTCGGGTTTATTGCCGGGATACGACTGGAACCCATTATGCTGACACCGCGCTCATGATAGAAGATACATCCGTTTACCTCCCCCTCGGATGGATGTGCCCTGTGGATACATTCATCTATGCCAGTGTGGAAGTGGATGTGGCCTTCATAGGAGGTCCATGGAAGGGGGAGGGGGGAAACTTCGGACTCCTTTCCGGAAGGTACATCCCCATCTCTCATACCTCTCTGGAATTCATCTATCCCGATTCTCTCTCCAGTCCCGCAGTTTTCACGGGCGAGGAGGCCAGAGCCATTCTCGAGAGAGTGTTTCGTGAAATGGGATGGAGGTGAGCCATGAGGTGGAAATTCATCCTCATTCCATTCGTTGCCATGCTCGTGGTAGCCTGCACAGGGGGGAGCAATCCCCAGGAGCCTCCTTCGGAGCCGGATGCCTACGTGGTCTTCACCTCCCGCCTGAGGTTCGGTTCTGCTGATACATCTGTGAGGCACATGGTGATGATAAGCGGGGCTTCCATTGACTCCATTCCCTTTGTGGAGGTAAATGGAGTTGTCTTCCCCGATACTCTCTTCGGATGGGAGATGTTCATATCGGGGGCATCCATGGATTCTCCCCCTGTGGATATGGGCGATACCATTCACGTGAGGGTGGGCTTCCTTTCCCTTTCCGGAGAATATATGGAGGGAGAAGCAGAGGGAGTTATACCGCCACCCGTCCGGATATACCTGCCCGTCGTGAGTGGAGATACCGTTTATCTCGCCTGGAGCAATGTGGATGTGGATGGATATGGGGTGCAGGTGGAATCTTCCTGCTCCGATACGAATTATGCCTATTACGATTTTTACCTGAGGGATGTGACTCTCGACACCGTATATTCTATTCCGTCCGATTCCATATGCCCCTACGATACCATAGTTTCGGGATACCTGTGGGTCCACATCTCGGGCAAGAGGGGTCCCATATTCACTTTCGAGGGGAACTTTCGGGGTCTGGATGGCAGGATGATAGTGGAGACCATGGTGGACAGTTCGTTCCCGCTGCCCCTCGGGGATTGATGCCCCGCAGCCGCGGGGCAATCCTCAGAAGTAGTACTTCAGTCTGAGATGGGTTCCCAGGCCCGTTGCGGGTGCGTTCTTCCCGGACAGGCTCACGCCGTAGTATCCGTACTCATCCTCGTATCCCAGTATGAGGTCCACCGCGATACTGGTGAACTTCACGCCTGCGTAAGGAAGTATAGACAGGTTATACCCTCCATCCGGGGAGAAAATCTTCCTGTACAGGACATCCAGCCCCGCTTTCACGTAGGCAAATTCGCCGAGGCCCACTTTGAGACCTCCCCCCGTTCTGAATATGAGTACATCTCCCGGGTCCATCCCATTTTCGGGAAAGGTGTATGCGTAATCCAGGGAGGCATTTACGAAGGGTATTCCTACGGAAGCCCCCATGAGCAGGGCATTGTGCCCATCGAAGAAGCGGGTGCTGGTGGAGGCCATGTCCAGATTCACCCCTGCCCTCACTGTTATGAAGGGAACCTTCCCTTCCAGGAGGAGGTTGATTACCTTGGAACTGGATGTATCCACGGATAGGTATTTGAAATCCAGCACGGCATTCAACTTCGGGGACATGGGGATTGGGGTGGAGAATATGCTGTAAGACATCTTCAATCCGTAGGTGGATGAGGAAAGTTCAGGAGTAGTACTGTTCCCGGTGGAATCGAAGCAGAGGCTCGTCACGCTCCCCCCGTAGAATTCCATGCTGCCTCCCGCGTACGCCACACCTGCGGATAGCAGGATGAGAGATAGGTATCTCATAGCCAAAGTTTACATCAAAACATCTTCTTGATGATAAAATCCTTGCGGTGCTCTTCGAACACTTTACCGATGAGCTTTTCCACTTCCATGGACACGAGCATGTTGTAAATCTGCTCCCTTACGTCATCGAACTTCGTCTCCTTCGGTGGAATGTACTCCTTCACCTTCAGAATAATCAGGAATCCATCCCTGTATATCGGCCCCAGAACGTCCCCCTGGCGGGCATTGGTCAGCAACTTCCTCATCTCCTCATCCTGTATGGCTTCTGCGGGAATATATCCCAGGTTTATCTGCTGGGGGGCTATGGAGTACTTCCGGGCGGTCCCCTCGAAGTCCCTCTTCGCCTCCTGTATGACTTTCCCTGCCTGAACCTTTGCCTTCCTTATGTCCTGTGCAGAGGGCTCGACGGGGATGAAGATGTTCTTCAATCTTATGGAGTCTCCGGATTTATCGACCACCTTGAATATGTTGTAGCCCCTCGGTCCCCTTATGGGGCGGGTTATACCCCCCTCGGGGGTGGACATAATCTGGTAGTAGGCATCCGGAGAGAAACTCTGCTGGAGGACTATCCTGGGTATGTATCCCAGGTCCCCTCCCTTCTTTGCGGAGAGGGTATCCTTCGAATATCGGCGGGCCATCCTTTCATAACTGGCTCCCGCCTCTATCTTCCGGTATATATCTTTCGCCTTCAGGTATGCCTTCTCTTCCTGCTCGAAGGACGGCTGTACGGGAAGGACTATCTGCTGGAGGAAGTACATGGCAGGCTGCCGTGGGAATGAATCCCTGTGGGTTTCGAAGTACTCCCTCACCTCCTGCTCCGTTACCTTCACCTTCGGCATGATGTACTTGCTGATGTACTTCTGGTACAGAATCTGGCTCTCTATGACCTTCCTGTTCTCCTCCACGAATTCGTCCCTCGTGATGCCGAGTTTCTTCAATTCCTCATCGAATGCCTTTTCCCCGACGAATATTATGACCCTGGCCAGGAGGTTGGGGTCCTGAAAGTCGATGGAGTCCTCCGGAAATCCGAAGGAAAGAATGAGGTGCTTTATCTGAAGGGTGTCGTTAAGGTTCACCTGCAAACTCTCCACTCTGGAGAACAGGATGTATCTTCCAAGGTTGAAAACGATGTTGTTTATGTACTGGTCGGCGAATCGCTGAATTTCTTCATCCGTGACTTTCAGGGTGGAATCCTCTCTTGCCAGTGCTATGATGGCCTTCTGCTTCAACAACTGGTCCACTATGGAGTCCTTGACCTGCGGAGACAGATTGGCCGGGTCCAGCCCCATGGCGGTGACCGCATCCAGGAATTCGGAGTATAGTACCGGCTCATCGTTTACCGTTGCGATTACCCCCTCCGTGAGAGTCATCTGGCTCAGTATTAAGAGAGCAAGCATCGGGAGAAAGTTTATAGGATAGTGGAAGTTTATAATTTTGGCTATGATCGAGAGAGCCACTTTCAGGGTCAAGGTGGGGCTGGCCCGGATGCTCAAGGGGGGTGTGATAATGGATGTCACGACTCCCGAGCAGGCCAGGATAGCCGAGAGGGCGGGAGCCGTGGCTGTCATGGCCCTCGAGCGGGTACCGGCCGATATAAGGAAGGAGGGGGGAGTGGCCAGGATGGCTGATCCCGAAATAATACTGAGAATAATGGATGCAGTTTCCATCCCCGTTATGGCCAAGGTGAGAATAGGCCACTTCGTGGAGGCTCAGATTCTTCAGGAACTGGGCGTGGATTTCATAGACGAATCCGAAGTTTTAACTCCTGCCGATGAGGAGAATCACATAGATAAGCACAAATTCGAAACGCCCTTCGTCTGTGGGGCAAGGAATCTGGGAGAGGCCCTCAGGAGGATATCGGAAGGGGCTGCCATGATAAGGACGAAGGGGGAGGCCGGAACGGGCAATGTGGTGGAGGCTGTGCGCCACATGAGGCTCATAATGAAGGAGATAAGGGCCATACAATCCCTCAGGGAAGATGAACTCTATGCGAAAGCCAAGGAATTGAGAGCCCCTTATGAACTCGTGCGCTACATCTGGGAGAATGGACGTCTTCCCGTTCCCAACTTTGCGGCAGGCGGAATCGCCACCCCCGCGGATGCGGCCCTCATGATGCAACTGGGTGCTGAGGCAGTATTCGTTGGAAGTGGTATATTCAAGTCCTCGGACCCCGACAGGATGGCCCATGCCATAGTGGAGGCTGTGGCTTATTACGATAATCCCAGAGTCCTTGCCAGGATTTCGAGGGGTCTCGGTGAGGCTATGAGGGGCATAGATGTGAGCAAGCTCAGCGAGGAAGAACTTCTTCAGACGAGAGGATGGTAGAAAAAGGAGGTGAGCGAGGTGGAAAAGCAGAATCATCCCACAAGGGGTGAGCATTATATCGTGGAACTGTCCGGATGCAACCCGGAAATCATAGGCAACATAGAGAAGGTGCAGGATATTCTGGTGGAGGCTGCCCACAGGGCCAATGTGGAAGTGTGGTCCGTATCCTTCCACCGCTTTCCGCCCAACGGGGTCAGCGGAGTGGTGGTTATATCCGAGTCCCATCTGTCCATCCACACCTGGCCGGAGGAGAGGTATGCGGCCATAGACATATACACCTGTGGTGAGAGTGCGGAGCCTGAAAAGGCGGTGGAGTACGTTATACAGGCTTTCGAGGCGGAGCATGCCCATATCACCGAGTTGACCAGGGGCCTCCACGATGGGGACAGAATCTTCTATCATAGCATAGTCAGCTGGGAGGAATCGAAATGATTAACTTTCTTCTGTCTCAGACCCAGAATGGTGGTGGGGCAGGAGGGTGGATTTCCATCCTCCTCTTCTATGTGGCTCTGTTCGCCATCCTGTACTTCCTCCTGATATGGCCCCAGAGGAAGGAGAGGAAGCGCAAGGAGGAGATGATCAGGTCCCTCAAGAAGGGGGACAGGATAGTGACCAACGGAGGTATCAGGGGGGAGATAGTCAGGGTTGGTGATGATTACTTCATCATCGAGAGCGAGAACACCGCTCTGAGGATAGAGAAGTGGGCTGTCCTGAATAAACTGGAGTAGTTTTTATGGCTGTCAGGAAGGTGGTGATATACCCTGCCAGGGTGCTCAGGGAGAAGGCCCGGCCTGTGGAGGAGCTGACTCCGGAAATCCTCCAGCTGGGGAGGGACCTGGTGGATACCATGAAGGCATACGATGGACTCGGTCTATCTGCCAATCAGGTGGGAGAGCTGTGGAGGATGTTCGCCCTGGACCTGGAGGCTATGGAGGTGGGTAAGGGCTCCCTGGTTCTGGTGAATCCTGAGATGATTTACTACGAGGGGACGGATATAGACGAGGAAGGGTGCCTGTCGTTTCCGGACCTCTTCTTCGAGGTGGAGAGATATGCATTCGTCACCTTCCGCGGTAAGAAACTGGACCTGGAGAGGGGCCGGATGGAGGATGTGGAAATCAATGCCACCGGACTTTACGCAAGGGCTCTTCAGCATGAACTGGACCACCTCGACGGCATCCTCTTCATAGATTACCTCCCCGTGGACGAAAGGGCTCTCAAACTCAAGGAGTGGATGGAGGGACTGGCGAAGAAACAGAAGCAGGCAGAGCCGGCGGGTCAGTGATTCCGCGGGTCGGGTTTAAACTTAATCGTCCATGAAGGTTCTCAAAAGGGGTGAGTTCAACTTCCGCAGGGGATATATCGTGTATCCCAGACTGGTGGTGGTCGTGGGAGTGAAGCTGGAGGACAAAATCAACTTCATGTCGGTGGTGTGGAACAGTCCCCTCTCCTTCGACCCTCCCCTTTACGGGGTTTCCATCGCCCCGAAGCGATACACACATGACATGCTCCTCACGGCCATGGAATTTTCCATTTCCTTCTTTCCCTATGAGATGGCGGAAGTGGTGGAGAAATTCGGAACTGTTTCCGGGAGGGAGGTGGATAAGGTGAAGGAATTCGGTATAGAGTTGCTGGAGCCGGCTGCTCTCGATGTTCCCATTCCTGCGGGGGCCTATGCGGTTCTCGAATGCGAGTACTTCGACCATAAACTCTACGGAGACCACACCTGGATAGTGGGGGAGATTCAAGCCATCCATTACGATGAAAGGGTGACGGGGAGCAGGTACAATATGCCCGTTCTGGATTTCGACAGGGCCCGCCCTGTTCTATATGGCGGGTCGGGGGAGTACATAACCGTTGACCCCCGTTCCATCCGAAAGCTCCGGTAGATTCGTGAATGAACGATAATCCCCGGGAATTGACCCTCTATGTGAAGGGTCTGCTTCTGGATGAGGGATTCGACCTGGTGGGCGTCACCGACCCGGAAGTCCCCGAATACGCCAGGGAGAGCTTTATCAGATGGCTCGAGGAGGGGATGCATGCGGATATGGAGTACATGGAGCGGTGGAGGGACAGGCGCCTGAATATGAAGCTCCTGTGGGAGGATGTGAGGAGCGTGGTGGTGGTGGCAAAGAGCTACTACACCCCCTGGAAGGTTCCATCGGAATACCGCATAGCCCGATACGCATGGGGAAAGGACTACCACAGGGTGATGAAGAAGAAACTGATTCGGGTGGGAAAGAGACTCAGGGGGGAAGTGGGTATCGAGTTCAGGGCATACGTGGATACAGGTCCCATTCTGGAGAAAGTCTTCGGGCAGAAGGCGGGTCTGGGGTGGCAGGGGCGCAATTCCCTGTTGATAAATCCCCGCATGGGCTCCTATTTCTTTCTGGGAGTCCTCCTCCTGGATGTGGAACTGGAGTACGACAGCCCCTTCGCCCATGATTTCTGCGGAAAGTGCAACAGGTGCGTTCAGGCCTGCCCGACGGGAGCCATAAGAGGGGACAGGCTGGTGGATGCCAGGAAGTGCATCTCCTACTGGACCATCGAATACAGGGGGGAGGAGATACCTGATGAAATAGCAGAAAAGATGGACTCCTGGCTCTTCGGATGCGATATATGTCAGGAGGTGTGTCCATGGAATTCGAAGGCCAGACCCACGGACTGGAGGGAGTTCCAGCCCAGGGAGGAGATATTCCAGTTGAATATTTACGACATCGCACGGATGAGCGAGGAGGAGTGGAAGGCCTTCTCCAGGGCCAGCGCCATCAAGAGGGCCCGTCTCGACGGTATAAGGAGGAATGCACGGGCGATTCTGAAATTCAGGGGGTCCTGAAGGCTGTTCTCGGAGATGGGACCCTTCAGGGTGGGGGTTTTTACCCGTTCTCACAGAGCAATTGCCTGCCCCTGTGTGGGAATGCTCCTTGTAGATATAGAGGGGCATGAACAGTCCCATTGAAACTGCCCGGAAATGGGACTTTAGAGTTTTCGGGAGGACGTATTATGATATTGTTTCTGATTTTTCTTCAGGCGGAGGTGAAGGAGTACAGGTGGGATGGGCTGACGGTGAGGGCAATTTCCGATGAACTGGATGCCTGGCTGGAGATTCTGGATGAGGGGAGAGTCCTTTTCGATTCCAGAAAATACTGCGAGGAGCATCCGGATGTGTGGATGTATAATCCCATAGATGTCAGGGTCCTTGATATGGATGGGGATGGGGAGAATGAACTGTACGTGGAATTCTACTCGGGAGGGGCCCATTGCTGTTCATCTGCCTATGTTTTCGAAAGGGATGATGAAGATGTGAAAATCGTGGCGGATGTATTCTCCGGCAATTCCGGTATATCCATAGAGGATGCGGACGGAGATGGGGATATGGAAATCGTCGTATGGGACGATGTCCTCGCCTACGACTTCACCCCCTACGTGGCCACCCCCTGGGCCATGGTGGTGCTCTCCCGTGATGAGGATTCCGGAGTGTGGAGGTGCTCTCCGGGACTGACCCGCCTGTACAACATCGCCCTGCTCATGGAGGAGAAGGGACAGGACGGATATGATATGTGCGTCTTTCAGGGCGAAACTTGCGTTCTCTACTCCTCCCATCTGGACAGGGCGATGAAGATGATATATGCGGGCAGAGTGGAGGATGCCCGCGAATACATTCTCCGGAACTGGATGGGGCGGATTCCCCATGCGTTCAGATTCTGGAAGACCTTCGTTGAGGAGTTGAAGGGAAGCCAGTGGGCGGAATGCATATTCGGCGGTGAAGAGGATTAAATGATACCCCGAGTGAAAAAACAA